>JASJBE010000007.1 GCA_030066655.1 Woeseiaceae bacterium
GGAGCGGTGACGTGGGACCGGCATCTCTCCGGCTTGGCGCCAGCGTCCTGAATCCGCCTCGTACTCCCATACCTCAGAGTAGACTCCGCCGCCGTCCGGAGAAAAATACTCGCCGCCGAAAACGAAGCCATGGTTGCCGACGCTCGCCGCTGCAAGTCCGCCTTGCGCTCCAGGCAGAGGTTCCGCGTCTCGCCACGTGTCCTCTTCGAAATCGTAGACGTCATGGCGCGCCGAGTTTCCGCCGTCGACTGTTCGGCCGCCGACGACATGCCACCGGCCGTCGATGACAAACGACGCTGCGCTGTTGCGCGCCATCGGTAGCGGCGCCGCGGCTGTTGTGTGGCCTGTCGACGGGTCGAACACCTGGTGCGTGGCAATGTCACGCTGATCGCGCCAGTTGGCATTCGTGCGACCCGGTGCGCGGCCGCCCGCCAGGTGAATAACATGGCCATTCACGGCGGCGACGGTTTCCGACTGAGCGGATGGCAGGGTTCCGACCAGCGACCAACCATTCTCAGTCAGAGCCAATACATCGCGACTGGCGCTCCAGCGCCCACCGTTTGCTGCTACGAAGCCGCCGAAGAGCAATAAATCGCTGCCGAACGAAACGAGAAAGCCATGGTGTCTTGGCTCGGGCAGCGGCGGTTCGTCTGACCACAAGCCACTTTCGACATCGAACCTGTAAACGCTACCACTGATGTTCTGCTGCGCCGCCGGCACATCGGGGCTCAAGCCGCCGGCCAGCCAAAGAGCCCCCTGGTGCAGGCAGGGATAGATTTCCTGCACACGAATAGGCAGATCGACCGACGTCTGCCACACTGCTTCCGCACGCACCGGCAGGCAGGCACAGGTTCCCAGTGCGATCGTCGATGTAAGGACCTGACGACGTGACCACTCAACCTCGAATCGACTTGTCACTACTGTTCCCCCGACACTCCCATGCGCCGTTCGACAGGTTATGAATCCTTGAGTTCCGCGACAGCCGAGGTGCACACATCGCCCCAAAAAAGGGGTCGGACCGATTTTCCAAGGTCGTGGCGATGAGATGTGGTGAGGCATGAAACGGTTTTCGGCAGTGCGAGTAGCCTATGCTCCTCGAAATGCGGTTCGACCCCTTTTCCGACAAACACATCATCTGGATTCCGGTGTTATTCTCGGTTTTTTCGCGCACACCGACGCTCGGCAGGGGCGTGTGGAGAGATTCGATTTCTTTCGGTAACTACATTAGACAGCTCTGTAAGTTCGTTTTCTCATCGTCGGTCGTGCTGGGATTGATCGTCGGCGTATCGCTGCTTCTCGTCGGAGAGACGACGATGGAGCTCGATTGGACTTTCAAGCTCGGCCCGTTCGTTGGAATTTGGTGGATACTCGGGTTGCCCGTGCTGTCGCTCTTATTATTATTGATCTTATCGCCGCTCTCCTTTCTGGTTCATCGACCGCTAGCAAAAACAAAGAATGAGGACGCGAAAAGCGACGCCTGATAGGCCGCCTCACGGATATGCTCCTGGCAGAAAAAAGGGGTCGAACCGAATTTCCAAGGTCGTAGCGCTGAGATGTGGCGAGGCACGACACGGGTCTCGGCAGTTAAGAGTACGTTTTGTTCCTTTGGAAACTCGGTTCGACCCCTATTCCGTTTCGCTTCGTCTTGAATAAGAATCAGGTCTCACATATTGGGGAGATAGCCAGTGAACCCGGAACTCGCACGCGCAGCGGAGATCGCCGCGCAGTATCTCGACTCGCTCGATGAACAAAAAGTCAGGGCGGAGCCTGACCCGCAGCTCATTCGGGCGAAGCTTCACAAGGAGCTGACCGACGACGGCCTGCCGCCGTTGCAGGTCATCGAAGAGTTGAATGAGGATGCGCGTGACGGGTTGTTGAACTCGACCAACGGTCGGTTCTTCGGCTGGGTCATCGGCGGCGGTGTCCCGGTGTCCGTCGCGGCCGATTGGCTGACCTCGGCCTGGGACCAGAACGCGGCCGCCTATGCCTGTTCACCGACCGCCGCTGTCATCGAAGACGTAATCGCTGAGTGGCTGAAAGACATCCTCGGCTTGCCGCAGCAGGCCTCCTACGCCTTCGTCACCGGTTGCCAGATGGCGCACTTCACGGCGCTGGCCGCTGCGCGGCACAAGGTGTTGGCCGACAAGGGCTGGTCGGCTGAAACGCAGGGCCTGGCCGGAAGCCCGCCCATCCGCGTGTTGGTGGGCGAGCATCACGAGACCCTGCTGCGCGCCTTGCGTCACCTCGGTATCGGGACCGACGCCGTTGTCGATGTCGCGATGCTTGACGATGGCACGATGGACGTCGCAGCTCTTGAGGCGGAGCTGAAGAAGCACCCGGATATGCCAACGATCGTCTCGCTCGCAGCCGGCGACCTGAACCGCGGCGCGTTCGATCCCATCGATGCCATCTGCGATGTATCCCACGCGCACAACGCGTGGGTCCACATCGACGGCGCCTTCGGCCTGTGGGCCGCCGCCAGCCCACGTTACCGTCACCTGGTGAAAGGCATCGAGAAGGCCGATTCCTGGGCAACCGATGCACACAAGTGGCTGAACGTTCCCTACGACAGCGGCATGGCCTTCGTTGCCGATCCCGAGGCCCACAAAACCGCTATGACGATTCCCGCCGCTTACAAGATCGAGGTCGAGAACACGCGTGACCAGATCGAGTGGGGGCCCGAGTGGTCGCGACGCGCGCGAGGTATCCCACTGTACGCGGCATTGCGGACGCTCGGCCGGAACGGTGTCGCCGAAATCATCGAACGTTGCTGCGACCTGACCCGCGACCTCGTCATGCGACTCGGCAGCCTGCCCAACGTCGAAGTACTGTCAGAGCCGATCATCAACCAGGGTCTCGTACGCTTCCTGGACCCCGACGGCGATCACGACGCGCGAACGGATGCGGTCATCAACCGAATCAACGAAGACGGCGAGGCGTGGTTCGGGCCAACGACGTGGCACGGCATGCGCGTCATGCGGATTTCACTGAGCAACTTCCGCACCGCGGCTGAGGATATTGATCGCACGGTTAAAGCCGTAGAGAAAGCCCTGCAGGCCTGAGCCGCGTCCGGCGTGCGAAAACTGCTAGGTAGAATCCAGAATTCATCGGTGAGTCGCCCCGGTATTAAGGTCATACGTGGTAACTGATGGGGGTGAACTCAGTGGCCGACAACAACACCAGTGCGCTCCATCGCGGCGTCAAAATTCTGCATGATCCCGTTCGAAACAAAGGCACGGCCTTCACGGAGGCTGAGCGCGACCTGCTGGGCCTGAAAGGCCTGCTACCGCCGAGGATTCACACACTCGCCGAGCAGGAGCTCAAGGCCTTGAGCAACATCCGCGAGAAGCCGACCGACCTCGAGCGCTACCTGTACTTGGTCTCGCTGCAGGACCGCAACGAAACGCTGTTCTACCGCGTTGTCCTGAACAACATCGAAGAGATCATGCCGCTGATCTATACGCCAACGGTCGGCAAGGCCTGCCAGGAGTTCCAGCACATCTTCAGGCGCTCACGCGGCTTGTACCTGTCTATCCAGGACCGCGGCCGAATTCGCGAGCTGATGCAGAACTGGCCACACAAGGACGCCCGGATGATCGTTGTGACCGATGGTGAGCGTATCCTGGGGCTCGGCGACCTTGGCGCCGATGGCATGGGCATCGCTATTGGCAAGCTCGCGTTGTACACCGCCTGCGCCGGCATTCACCCGACCCACTGCATCCCGATCATGTTCGACGTCGGCACCAACAACAACGCGTTGCTCGATGATCCGCTGTACAACGGCCTGGAGCGCAAGCGCGTCCGGGGCAAGGAGTACGACGAGTTCTTCGCTGAGTTCATCGAGGCGGCCAACGACGTGTTCCCGGGCGTTGTCATCCAGCTGGAAGACTTCGGCAACACGAACGCGTTCCGACTGCTCGCCGAGTATCGCGACCAGACCTGCCTGTTCGACGACGACATCCAGGGCACCGGCGCCGTGACCGTTGCCGGCATCATCAGCGCGATGCGGTTGACCGGCGGCGATCTTTCTCAACAGAAGCTGCTGTTCCTGGGCGCCGGGGAAGCGGCCGTCGGCACGGCGGACATCTTCTCCGAAGCGCTCGTCCAGGCCGGGATGTCGCCTGAGGCGGCAAGGCAGCGTTCATTCCTGTTTGACACGCAGGGCCTGGTCGTAGCGAGCAGATCGGGCCTGGCAGCGCACAAGTTGCCTTACGCACACGAACTTCCCGCCACCGATGACTTCCAGCACGCGATCGAGACCCTGGAGCCCACGGCGATCATTGGCTTGAGCGGCCAGCCCGGACTCTTCAACCAGCGTGTGGTCGAGACGATGGCGAGCATCAATGAACGACCGATTGTCTTCGCCCTGTCGAACCCGACGGCCAAAGCGGAATGCACGGCCGAGCAGGCTTACACCTGGAGCGAGGGCCGCGCGATCTTTGCCAGCGGCAGCCCGTTCGACCCCGTGAAGCTCGGCAATCGCACGTTCGTGCCGGGCCAGTGCAATAACGCCTATATCTTCCCGGGTGTCGGGCTCGGCGTCGTTGCAAGTTGTGCACGAAGCGTCACGGACGAAATGTTCCTCGCCTCAGCGCGAATCCTCGCGGCGCAGGTGTCCGACGCCGACCTCGAACGCGGCCGGCTGTTTCCGTCGCTGTCGCGTATCCGAGAAGTGTCCGCACGAATCGCGGCAGAGGTCGCCGGCATTGCCTACGATCGGGGCCTGACCGACAGGGAGCGGCCGGCAGACATCCTCGAGGATATCCGCGAACATATGTTCCGGCCCGTCTATCCGCACTACGCCTAGCGACTCTGGCAACATGGGTGGCCGTGCCGCCACACACAACCGACGCCAACGCCCTGCGCTGGTCCAGGAGCGATGGCCGTGTCGTCGCCCTCGCGCTGTGCGGCTCCTATGCACGCGGCGATCAGCGTCCTGACTCCGACATCGATTTCTGCATCCTGACGCCGGAGCCCCGGTCGCTGCTCCAGGACCGATCGTGGATCCACGACCTCGGGGGCGGTGCCTGCGTTGCAGAGTCCGCCGAGGACTACAACCTGGTGCAGTCGATCCGAGTGTTCTACGGTAAGACGGAAGTTGAGTTCGGTGTCACCGACCAGGCGTGGGCCGAGGCGCCGATGGATGCAGGAACGGCCGGCGTCATAAACGATGGCCTGAAGATTCTCTACGATCCGGAGGGCCTGCTCGAGACGGCCATCAGCCTGGCCGCGGCGTTCAAGCCCGGCCCTGTCGGGGGCTAGCCGAAAGGCGAGCAGTCAACGCAACGTCCGACGATTCGCTACTTCAGCAGTGCAAGCACCCGCGCTTCCAGCGAGAAGACGTGCCCGTCGGCTTCGCCCATCGCGCGCAAGGCGGAGGCAAGCTCGATCAGGTAATCGCTGTTCAGGCCGCTGGGCCCTTCGCTGCGCACGATGTGCTCGGCGATCTTGTCGAGCGGCGCATCGCCGAGAAACGCGTGATTGTCGGGTGTTGCTCGATAGACGACGCCGGGACAAAGACCGGTCTCGAAGTGGATGTCGACGACGACGCGCTCGTAGCCGTTCTTTTCCCTGTGGTCGAGATGATCGAAAACGTCAGGCTCAACCAGGAACGCGCGGCCGGGGCAGCGCTGACCCGGCGTCTCGATGAGCGTCAGTACGCGGCCAGGATCTGTCTCGGTGCCACGATGATCGTGTGAGCCCTGCCAGAAGCGTCGGGACCAACCCTCGATGAAGGCCGCGCGCGATTCGAGGAACGGGAAATCCTGTTTCCAGATCAGCGATCCGTAGCCGAAAACCCAGGTCGGAGCGTCAACCTTCATTTATTCAGTGTCCTGCTGTCGGGCGTCTCGCAGAGAACCCCGCGTAGTGCGATGTCATGCAATACTAACCAATCAGTCATTTTTCGCGACCATTTTCAGTCTCAAGAGGGAGGCTCGAGCGTGCGGCGATTCGTTGGAACAATCATAGTCGCGCTGCTTCTGTCGGGCTGTGAGCGGGTACCGGTTTACGCAGTCGTACTTACGGGCAGCAGCCTCGAGCCTATCGTCGAGTACCGGCGAGACGATCACTCCGGGTTTCCCGATTGGGATCAGCACTGGGGATTTCGCGACGATTGGCATCGACTGTTCGTCAAGCTCAGGGCCTACCCCGACGGGATCGGCGTCTACGTCCGGGCGCTCGATGACACTGAATCGCCCTCCTTCGGCTACTGGTTCGGCCCGGTCGGTCGGCCACTCTACGTGACGCCTGTGACGAGCTGTCCATCGACGATTCAATATTTCAATAAGACTGGCAACGCCCAGTTCTACAATTTCGATAAGCCCGGTTTCCCGGATATCTATCCGTACGCGCCCGAGACATCGGCCCCCGACGCGGCAGCTATCCTGACGATCCCACAGTGCGAAGACGCTCGCGTCGGTATCCGGATACGGGTGCTGGACAGCGCCGGTGTCGTTGCTCGCGAGTACGAGTTCGCGCTCGAAAGGGAACAGATCGACTGGTACTACGACATTCCGCTGTTCAAGTAGGCGGGCCCCGGCGCTAGGTTGCCGGTACGACGGCCGGCTTCGGCGCCGCTTCCCGATTCCTTAAGAAAGGAATGATGGCCAGGGAAATCAGCATCAGCGCGCCCTCTGCAAACAGGACCGTCGCGTAGCCGTAGCTCTCTGCAACCAGTCCCTGCCAGTAGTTCGTGTAGCTGATCGTGATGTTACTGATCGCCATGAACCCGGTGAACATCGTCGCGCCGACGGCCGGGTTTGTCATTCCCATGAATACGGCCGCTCGCACCCCGAACGCACCTCCGAACAGCAGGCCGTGCCCCACAATACAGGCGTACAGCACCGCATACGGCACCTGCTGCAGCCCCATGGCAGAAATGTAGGACGCCAGGACGAGTGTGGGGATAGCCGTCGCCGCGTAGCCCAGGAAGACCACTCGCTTCAGCCCGAACCGGTCCGCAATCAGTCCGCCAACGATGCAGCCGATCGCCGCTGCGATGGTGTTGGAGGCACTAAACGTGGCGATCTGGTTCTCTGTCAGTCCATAGTCGACCTGGATCGTTGACAGTGTTGCATACGCCAGCGCCATCGTTCCGATGGGGGCGATCGCAAACAGCAGCCCGAGCTTCGGCCCCGACCCCGAGTCCATGAAGCCGATTTTCAGCTCGCGGCCAAACGTCTTCAGCGTCTCGGTAAGCGACGTCGAGCCATAGACCTTGTCGACATCGGGATCCCGCACGAAGAACACGATGAACAGCAGGTTCAGGATCATAAGCCCACAGATGTAGAGCAATGCGGCGTCGAAGCCGAACAGCCCTGAGACGAAGATCGCCCCGGCACCGCCCATCGCGATGCCGGCGTACTGACCGCCGAACATGAAGCCGTTGCCGCGCCCGCGTTCGTCTTCGCGCAGTACGCTGACCGCGAGTGAGTCGATGGCGACGTCCTGGGTTGCGCAGAAGAAGTTGTTCAGCACGATCAGCGCGACCAGAAACTCGAAGTCGTCGACGAGGTCGAGTATCGCGGTTGTCGACAAGGTGATAACGATCATGCTCGTGCAGAACACGATCCAGGCTTTGCGGCCGCCGAAGCGGTTGAAGCGGAAGATGTCGACCAGCGGTGCCCACGCCCACTTGAAGCCCCACGGCAGGAACAGAGCGGCAACGAAGACCCCGATCAGGTCCAGCGACACGCCCTCGACGCGCATGAACGCCACCATCGCGGCAGACGTGAACCCGTAGGGGATGCCTTCCGAGATGTACATGAGGCCGAACGTAAGGAAGCGGCCCCGCTTCGAGTCCAGCAGGTTCTTCGCGGTCATGGTTTACTATTCTTTGCCAGGCGCAGCAGACGCGCCGCAGTCTAACACGCAGGAAACCTACTTCATGCTGCACGCCACTCGCCCTCGCTTCATGGTTAAATGGCTGTTCTTGCTGGTGATCGGTAGTGGGGTCTGCGCCACAGCGTTCTCTGAACCTCGCGAACCGTATCTGTATGTGCTGGGCATAACGCAGGACGCCGGTTATCCGCAGGCAGGTTGCTTCCGCCCGCATTGCATGCCCGGCTGGAAAGACAAAGCACGCAGACTGACCGCAAGTTCAATCGCGCTGATCAACCCGGACGCGGGTACGCGGCACATTTTCGATGCCACCCCGCACCTGCCGGACCAGCTGTATCGCCTCGAGCAGGAGGCGCCGTCCGATCGCTACGACCTCGCCAGTTTCTTCCTGACGCACGCACACATCGGCCATTACACCGGTCTCATGCATCTGGGCAGGGAGGTCATGGGCGCCAAATCGATTGCCGTATTCGCGATGCCGAGAATGAAGACGTTTCTCGAAGACAACGGACCGTGGAGCCAGCTCGTTGCGCTGGGCAATATTGCGCTCAAGCCACTGGCCCATGACGGAGCCGTCAGGCTTTCCGGCGGCGTCACGGTCACACCGTTTCTCGTGCCGCACCGCGACGAGTTTTCCGAGACGGTCGGCTACCGCATCGACGGCCCTCAACACAGCGCGATCTTCATCCCGGACATCGACAAGTGGCACGTCTGGGATGAGGATATCGTCGCGCTCGTTCGCGACGTCGACTACGCACTGCTCGACGCGACCTTCTATGCGGACGGTGAGATACCGGGTCGCGCGATGAGCGAGATCCCGCATCCGTTCGTCGTTGAGTCGATGGAGCTGTTCGAGCCGCTGACAGACGAGGAGCGTTCGCGGATTATCTTCATCCACATCAACCACACGAACCCGATACTGGATCGGGACAGCGATGAATACCGCGAAGTCATTGAGCGCGGATACCGGGTAGCACACGAGGGTATGCGGCTGCCGTTGTAGAGGTGGCCGCTGTGAAAGAGATCAGGCCGCCTCCTTCGGATGAATGCGGAGTAGCAGCGTCGCAATGAGGCTGCCCGCCGCGGCTGCCACGAGCGTCTGCTGAAGGCCGAACAGGTCGGCGGCGATGCCGATCAGGAGACTACCGAGCGCCGTGCCTCCGAACGCGATCATGCCCCAGATGCTGCTGACCCGGCCGCGCACCTCGTCGTCGACGTTGGTCTGGATCAGGATCTGTGAGCCGATGCCGCACAGCGACAACATGGCCCCCATCGCGCAGACAACCGCCGTCGTCACATAGAGATCGGTGCTGAACGCATAGAAGAACGCGAGCACGCTCGTGACGATCAATGACTGTTTCAACGTGTGCAGGCCCAGCCAGCTTGTCCCGCGGGCAAGCACGATGCCGATCAGTACGGCGCCGGCACCGACGGCGGCCGTCATGATGGCAAAGCCGGTGCTGTCGCTGCCCAGCATCTCGTCGGCGACGGCGGGCATCATCTCCAGCACGCCACGACCGAAAACCGTGTTGATTGTGATGGCGACCATCAGAGTCTGGATGATGAAGTGTCCGCGGACGTAGTGAACGCTCTCGAGGATCTCAGCGACGATGCGCGTCGGTCCGCTACCGCGCTCCGGTCGTGGATTGATGGTGATGACGCCGACCGCAGCGACGATGGCGACATACGTGATCATATTGATCGCAAACGCCGTCGCGACCCCGTAGGCCGTGATGATGAAGCCGCTGATCGCGGGCCCGATCACGCGAGACAGGTTGAAGGCAATCGAGTTGGACGCGATGGCGCTCGATAGTTGTGATCGCTTTACGATGCTGGGTACCAGCGCCATGCGTACCGGCGTGTGGGCGCCGTCGAGCGTGCCTTGCGCCAGCGAAGACAGCGTGACGGCGACGATGCCGAGGTTGTCGGTGACGGTCAGCAGCGTCAGCACGAGCATGTTCACGCAGCTGCCCGAATTGACGAGCATTGAGACTTTGCGGCGTTCGAATCGGTCGGCGAGGACGCCAAACAGCGGGCCAAAGATCATGGCAGGCGCGAAGAACGTGAAGGCGATGACGCCGACCCAGGCCTCCGAGCCGGTCAGCTGCCAGACATACCAGGCGAGCGCGACCCGGTAGATCCACAGGCCGTGCAGCGACACGGTGCTGCCCGCCAGGTAGATCAGGAAGTTCCTGTTATTGAGCGCCGAGCTTTGCTCCATGCAATGCCCCAGGGTGAGATTCGGCCTATACGATAGCGGTTGTCGTCAGCCCGGGATACTGATCGAAACGATATGCACGGTCTCCCCGTCGCAAACGCGCTCTGACGAGGCCGGACTTCGACAGCGCAATCTTTAGCGTCCGCACAAGTACGACTGCAGCCCGGAAAGTTTCCACAGAAGGAACAAAATCTCCTTCACATGGTTACAATGACGTGACGTCCCGTCAGACCATTCTCACAGCGCGAATACGAGGAGCACCAACGCTTGTTCTTGCTACGTCGTTTGCAGTCCGTCCTGGCCCTTTCGTTTCTGCTGCTTGTCGCCGTCACTGGCGAAGCACAGCAGCGTTTCGTCATTGCCGTCATCGATGATGGTCCCCAGGACCGGCTGACCTGGCAGAGTGACACGATTCAGCAGGAACTGCTGACGCTGACCGAGCGAGAGTTCGATGTGGAACTCAGGAGGTTCACCGGCGACTGGACGCGACCGTCGATCGAGGCCGCGGCGAACCGCGCCTACCTCGACGACGAGATCGACATGCTCCTGGTAACCGGCTTTGTCGGCAACCAGATACTGGCAACGCGCGCGGCCTTTCCTAAGCCGACCTTCCTGCCGATCATTATCGACACGGGGTTGTTCATCCGGCCTCCGGAAGATGGCAAGTCCGGGATTCCCAACCTGAACTACCTGAGCACCTACGCGGACTTCACGACCGATCTCGAAACGCTGGCCAGGATTACGCCCTACGAAGATGTCGTGCTGTTCGTCGACGAGGTGCTGTCATCCTCCATACCGGGCCTGAGGCAGCGCGCGCTTGCTGCCAGTGAGGCCATGGGGGTTAACCTCTCCGAGGTGGCGCATGACGGGGTCAACCACAACCTTATGGACCGCATTCCGCCAGAGACGGACGCGATATTTGTCGCGGGTCTCGCGAGGATGTCAGAGGAGCAGTTTGCAGAGCTGGCGGAGGCCATCAACGAAGCGGGTTTGCCGAGCTACAGCTTTGCCGGCGTCAGCGACGTCGAGCAAGGCCTGCTCGTAACGAACTCCGAACCGCGCGACGTCGCGCGACAGGCGAGGCTCAATGCGCTCAACATGCAGGCGGTCATGATCGGCGGGCGGCCAGAAGACCAGCCGGTCGACTTTCCAATCAAGGATCGGCTGACCATCAATATGGCCACGGCGCGCAAGATCGGTTTGTCGCCGAGCTTCGAGGTCCTCCGCGACGCCGTGCTGTTAAACCAGGAGGCCGAGCTCGCCGGAGACCAGGTCGGGCTCGTCGAGATAGCCCGCATGGCGATGGCGCAGAACCAGGACTTGCGTGCCGAGTCCTTCGGCGTCCAGGCGGGGCTCGAAGAGATCGCCCGCGCGAGAGCGAACCTGTTGCCGCAGCTGAATGCCTCGGTCGCCAACACGACGCGCAAGGTATCGCCGACGGTTTCTGCGGGCCTGTTTCCGGAGCGCAGCAATGACGCGGTGCTCAGCATCGATCAGCTGATTTATTCCGATGCCGCCGTCGCAAACCTCAAGATTCAGAAGGAGCTGCAGAAGACTCGCCTCGCCAGTCTCGACGAGTTCCGGCTGGACGTCGTGCAGGCGGCCACGACCGCCTATTACACCGTGTTGAACGCGCGCTCCCAGCTTCGTGTCCGGGACAACAACCTGACCATCACGCGAGCCAACCTCGAGCTCGCCCAGGATCGCGTGCGGCTCGGTATGTCGACGGCGGCCGACCTGTATCGATGGCAGGCCGAGGTCGCACAGGCGCAGATTCGCGTCTTCGACGCGCGAGCGGCATTGAACCAGTCCTGGGATACGCTGAACCGAATTCTGCATCGGCCACCGGGTTCGCGCCTGGCGCTCAGGGAGGCGAGCTTCAACGAGCCCTTCGTGCTGACGAAGGAAGAGTTCGACGGCCTGATCCGAAGCCAGGCGGACTACTCGGCGTTCTCGGATTTCTACATTAAGCAGGCGCTGAGCCAGGCGCCGGAGCTCGAGCAGCTGGACGCGCAGATTGAGGCCAAGCGCCGAGAGCTCAAGAGTGAGCAGCGCTCCTTCTGGCTGCCGACATTCTCGGCTGGCGCGCAGGTGACCGAGAACCTGAACCAGTCGGGCGCGGGTGTCACCACGGGCGAAGGGCTGTCTGACTGGAACGTCGGGATTCGGGCCACGTTGCCGCTATTTTCAGGTGGCGAACGCCGGGCGCGGGTCTCGCGCGCGGGCTTCGAGCTCCAGCAGCTGCAGGCCCTGCGCACGTCGACGGCAGAGCGCGTCGAAGAGGAAGTCCGAATCCAGCTGCATGTGGCACAGGCGAAATACGTCAACATCGAGCTGGCGGCCGAAGCGGCCGATGCGTCAAAGAAGAACTTCGATCTCGTCAGCGATGCCTACGCCAGCGGTGGTGTGAATGTCATCGAGCTGCTGGATGCACAGGAGGCCAGCTTCAACGCGACAGCGGCCGCAACCAACTCGCTGTATGACTTCCTGATTACGATCATGGCCTTACAGCGCGCTATCGGCGACTACGATTTCCTGCTGCCGGCCGAACAGCGCGAGGCAGAGGCTCAGCGATTCAAACAGACACTTGGAACCAACCGATGAGAAGAGAAGCCTTAACCGTTGCCGGCATTGCTTGCGCACTCGTTCTTGCAGGCTGCAGCGAACAGACGATGGAGGCCGAGGAAAAACTACGCCCGGTTCGTTACGTCGAGGTCGACGACCGAAGCGTCTTCAGGGATCGCAGCTTCTCCGGTGCATCGAAGTCCAGTCTCGAATCACGGCTCAGTTTCAAGGTGTCGGGTACCGTCATCGAGCTGCCGGCCCAGATCGGTCAGCGCCTCGATGCGGGCCAGTTGATCGCGGCGCTCGATCCGGCCAGCTACGTGCTGCAGCAACAGCAGGCGCAGGCGTCACTGATCGAGGCCCAGGCGAACGACCGCCGCGCGAGCGCCAACTACGATCGAACAAAAGGTCTCTACACGAATGACAATGCCTCGTTGAATGACCTGGAAGCCGCCAGGGCGCAGGCGGAGTCTGCGAGCGCTGTGGTTGCATCTGCGAACAAGGCCCTGGAGATTGCCCAGCTGAACGTGTCGTACACGAGACTCGAGTCCGAGGCGGACTGCTCCATCGCGTCGCTCGATGTCGAGATTAACGAGAACGTACAGGCCGGCCAGCAGGTCGCCGTCGTCAGCTGCGGCGATACTTACGAGGTTACGCTGAATCTCCCGGAAAGCCTGATCGGCAACGTTGACCAGTGGACTCCCGTCAGCATCGAGTTCTCGGCGATTCCGGGCGAGGTGTTCGTCGGCGAGGTGACCGAGGTGGCGGTTGCATCGGCGGCCGGCTCAGCCGCGTTTCCGGTCGTGATCCGGATCATCGGAGACCATCCCGAACTTCGATCGGGGCTGGCGGCGGACGTGACCTTCCAGTTCGACTCAAGTGACGGCCCCGACGGGCGAGTCGTGCTTCCGGTCGCGGCGGTCATCCGGGACCCGGACGGTACTTTTGTCTTCGTCGCCGAGCCGGAAGGCGACGGCAAAGAGGCCATCGTTCGACGACGGCTCGTGACCCTGGGCGAGCTGACCCAGTCCGGCATCGAGATCATCGACGGCCTGAGCGCCGGAGATCGCGTCATTACCGCGGGCATCTCGGTGGTCCGTGACGGCCAGCGCGTGCTGACGCCACCCGTCGATCTATGAACCTGACGGAACTCTCGATTCGCCTGAATCGCGTGACGATCACGGTCGTCGGGCTCGCGATTCTTGCGGGAGCGTTCGCGTTCCAGAGCCTGCCCAAGGCGCAGGATCCGGGCTTCGTCGTGCGTACCGCCGTCATCACAACGCGCTTCCCTGGTGCGAGCCCGGAGCGCGTCGAGCTGCTGGTGACGGACAAGATCGAGAAGAAGATCCAGGAAATGCCCGAGATCGACTCGATCACGTCCGAGTCCAGGACCGGCATCTCCGTTGTCTACGCCAATTTCAAAGAGTCCTACAAGATCATGCGGCCGATTTTTGACGATCTGCGTCGCAAGGTGGACACGGTCGTGGAGGACCTGCCGCAGGGTGCCAGGATTCCCCAGGTAAACGACGAATTTGGCGATGTGTTCGGCAGCGTCTATACGCTGTATGGCGACGGCTTCTCCTACGCCGAACTGAAGACTGTCGCCGACGAGCTTCGCGATGAGTTGCTCAAGGAGCCGGATATCGCCAAGGTGACAATTCACGGCGAGCAACAGGAAGTCGTGTTTCTTGAGTACAGCAACGCGCGCCTCGCCGAGCTCGGGCTGTCCCCGCAGCAGCTGTCGGCGTCACTGGCGAGCGTCAACATCGTCTCTTCCGGAGGCGACATCCTCAGCGGGCGCGAGCGCATCACGCTGGAGCCCACCGGCAACTTCGAGTCGGTCGAGGATCTGCGGCGGACCGTGTTACAGCTACCCGGCGGCGCGCTCGTCTATCTCGAGGACATCGTCAACGTCTATCGAGGTTACAAGGACCCGCCGCAGAACATCAGCCGTTCCAACGGTGAGCCCACGCTGGCGATCGCGATATCGATGCGCGAGGGTGGCGACATCCTGAAGCTTGGCGAACGCCTGACCGTGCTGATGCCGGAGCTCATTGCGAAGTACCCGTGGGGTATCTCGATGGAGCAGGTGTGGTTCCAGGCGGACCTCGTCGAAGACGTCGTGGACTCGTTCACGTCGAGCCTGCTGCAGGCCATCCTGATCGTCATCGTCGTTATGGTCGGATTCCTCGGTATTCGCACGGGCCTGGTCGTCGGCTCGTTGATTCCGGCGACGATGCTGGTGTCGTTCTTCGCGATGGACCTCTTTGACATCACGATCAACCAGATCTCGCTGACCGCTTTGATCATTGCGCTCGGTCTGCTCGTCGACAATGCAATCGTCATGGTCGAGTCCATCATCGTGAAACGCGAGCGCGGCGAGAACCCGATCCAGGCCGCCATCGGCGCAGGCGCGGAGCTCAAGACGCCGCTGCTGATCTCTTCGCTGACCACGGCGGCAGCCTTCATGCCTATCGCGATGGCGAAGTCGGCCGTCGGTGAATACACGGCGGATATCTTCTATGTCGTTTCAATCGCACTGTTGTCGTCGTGGGTGCTCGCGATGACCTTTGTGCCGATGGTGACGACCAATACGTTGAAGATTAAGAAAGCGGCGAAAGAGCAGCTGTACGACGGACAGTGGTACGCGCTCTATACGAATACGCTGACGGCGGCGTTAAGGCACCGCGGCGTCTTCATGGTGGGCGTCGGCATCGTGTTCTTCCTCGCGATCAACGGACTCGGCCTCGTCCGGCAGGAATTCATCGCGCCGTCCGAAGACCCGGTGTTTACCGCGAAACTCGAGATGCCACTGGGCACGTCGATCGAAAACAGCCAGGAGGTTATCGCCGACGTCGATGCGTTCATTCGCGATAATTTCTACGGCGAAACGCCGGAAGATGGACCGGTCGAAAGCTGGCTGACGTTTATCGGGGAAGGCGGACCTCGATTCAGCCTGACGTTGAACCCGCCGAGCCCCAACCCGGCGAACAGTTTCGTCATCGTCAACACGCATTTCGGCGAACAGGTGGATGACGTCATAGCCGGCCTGGAGGACTATATTCGCAAGGCGCACCCGGACCTCTCCGGGCAGATCAAGCGCATGGAAAACGGCCCGCCGGTCGATTACCCGATCATCGTCCGCATCTCGGGTCCCGACATCGACTCGCTCTACTCCATTGCCGATCAGGTCACCGGCTTCCTGTACGAACAGCCGGATATTTTTGACGTCACGAACTCCTGGGGCTTGCAGACCAAGAAGCTGCTTGTAGACGTCGACCAGGACCTGGCCCGTCGCTCGGGCGTGACCAGTGAAGACGTCGCCTACTCGCTGCAGGCCGGCCTGACCGGTATCGACCTGACGCAGTATCGCGAGGGCGATCAACTGATACCCGTCACGCTGCGTACGATCGCCGCCGACCGCCAGGACTTCAGCAAGCTCGATGGGCTCACCGTTTACTCGCCAAGCACTAACGGCACCGTTCCGCTCAAGCAGGTAGCCAATGTCGAACTGACCTTCGAGCCGGGCATCATCGAGCGGCGCGACAGGGACCGGACGCTGTCACTGAAGGTGCAGCTGCAGCCGGACAGCACGGCAGCCGAGGCTGCGACTCAGCTTGTGCCGTGGCTCGAGGAACAGGCGCCGTCATGGCCGCCGGGACATACGTTCGAAATCGGTGGTGAGCTCGAGGAGTCCGGCGATGCGAACGCGTCGATCGCGGCCGAGCTGCCGACGGCGGGCATGCTGATCCTGTTGCTGTTGGTCGGTCAATTCAATTCGCTGAGAAAGCCCGCGATCATCCTGTCGACGATTCCGCTCGGGCTGATTGGCGTTACCTTTGGCCTCCTGATCGCGAATTCATCTTTCGGTTTCTTCACGATCCTCGGCCTGATTTCGCTGTCGGGCATCATCATCAACAACGCCATTGTGCTGCTGGACCGCATCGCCATCGAGCTCGAGAAGTATGGTCGCAGCCAACAGGATGCCGTGATTCACGCATGCCAGCAGCGCCTGCGACCGATTCTGCTGACGACGGCGACAACGGTGCTCGGTATGACTCCGTTGCTGTGGGGAGGAACGACCATGTTCGTTCCGATGGCGATCACGATTATCTTCGGCCTTGCGTTTGCGACGATGCTGACGCTATTGGTCGTGCCGGTACTCTATTCGCTGTTCTTCAGGGTTTCGTTCCGCTAGCGTGGTCAGCCCTGGTTCAATAAGGCGCCTCACGCTGCTCGCCCTGCTGGCGCTCGCCGCCTGCTCCGAGAAGGCGCCGGACCCGGCAGCGGTTGACGAAGCGATCGATACGCTGCCGAGTATCGAGGACATCGCCGACAACTACATCAATGCCTACCTGGAACGGTTTCCGGAAATGGCGACCTACTACGGCCTGTCCGGCTATCGCCACAATCGCCTGACCGACATGTCGGAAGGCGCGATCAACGAATGGCGACGAACGCAGGACGCGATACTCGAGTTGCTGGAAGCGAACGGTCGCCCCGCGGAGATCGGCAGCCGGGACTGGGTGACTTACGGCGTACTGCACGAAGCGCTCGTGAATGCGGCCAATACCCGTCTCTGTCAGTCACATCTCTGGGCGGCAAGCACGACGACCGCGTGGTACACGAGTGTGCCGTTCCTGTTTGATTACCAGCCGCTGACCACCGCGGAAAACCGTCAGGACGCGCTGGATCGCCTGACGGCGCTCGGGCCTTTTATCGATCAGGACATTGCCAACCTGCGAGAGGGCTTACGCCTGGGATACAGCGCACCGCGGGTGACCGTTGAAAAGGTCCCGGCCCAGGTTCGCGTGCTGCTGGAAGAAAAGAACCCGTTCCTGGGCATGGCGGCCCGGGTCAGTGACAGAGAGTTTTCGGCCCTGGCCGTTTACGTGTACGAGACCATTGTTGCGCCAGCAATCGAACGCTACGCGACGTTCATCGAAGACGAGTACCTGCCGGCGGCGCGTACGGAAGTCTCGCTGGCGGCCAATCCGAATGGGGACCGGTGTTACACGGCGCTCGTCCGGTCGTTCACGTCAGTCAGCATGGACGCCGACAGGATTCACGAGCTCGGCTTACAGCAGATGGCGTTGATTCAGCAGCAGTTCAGAGAGGTCATCGATGAGCATTTCGACGGCCTGCCGACGCCGGCTTTGCTGCGCATTATCAATTCCGACCCGTCTTACACGTTCGACAGCGAGCAGGCAGTGATCGACTACTCGGTCAGGGCGCTGGACGAGGCGAAGGCGGCGATACCAAAGGCGTTCGGTCGCCTGCCCGAGGCCGAAGTCGTCATCAAGCCGTATCCCGATTTCGCGGACAGCGGGGTCGGCGGTTACCAGGCACCGGCCGAGGACGGTTCGCGGCCGGGCATCTTCTGGATCGCCGTCGTTGAACCGCAGACCCGCACGAGGGCGACACAGAAGTCCAAGTTGTATCACGAGACCTATCCGGGCCATCACCTGCAGGGCAGCATCGCGCTGGAGCTGGGCGACAGTGTGCACCCCGTGACGCGATACTTCGGCAACGCCGGCTTCTCCGAGGGTTGGGCGCTGTACTCGGAACGCGTCGCTGAGGAGCTGGGGCTGTACGACGATCCGGTCGATCTGCTGGGCCTGCTGTCGGACCAGGGCGCGCGTGCGGCGCGGCTCGTCGTCGATACCGGCCTGCATACGCGGAACTGGTCCCGCCGACAGGCGGTGGACTACATGCTGGCGAACACGGGCTGGGCTGAGACCGACATTCAGAACGACGTTAACCGGTACATCTCCTGGCCGGGCCAGGCCAACAGCTACATGCTGGGCAAGCTCGAGATCGATCGTCTCCGAAGAAAAGCGGAGGATGAGCTTGGGGATGGCTTCGACATCCGCGACTTCCACGACCGGGTGCTCGAAAACGGAGCCATCACGCTGCCGATGCTCGAGCAGCGCATCTCAGACTGGATACGGGCCAGAAAGATGATGGCCGAGGACCCGGTGCCACAGACCGAGCAATAAGCGCTAATCACTCCGAGGTCTCGGGCATCCGGGCAGCCCATTATGTTAATACCGACCGCCGCTGGCGTTTACTCGTTAAACTTAATCTGCTTGACATAAACGGCGCTTAATCTCTAGCACCTATTCCAAGAAGAAGCACAATAAACACACCGGAGAATTCCTTTGTCGACGTCTGATCGAAAGAACGGAGCCGCGTGGCTCCGTGCGCTATCGCTATCCCTGTTGCTCGCCTGTTCCTCTTCTGCCCTCGCGCAGACCGTGGCCGGCGATCTGCGTGAAGAGGGGGCCCTTAATCTCACGAGCTTCAGCCAGGAGCCAGCGCCCGGCGCGTTTGGGTCTGCCGGGGACGGGTTCGAGGTCTTCCAGCGCGGCGTTAGCGCTTCGATACCGTTTTCGCTGGTCGACGATACGCTGTCAGTTTTTCCGGCCGACACACTAGGCATCGTCGGCGAGGCAGATCTCGACCCGTTCTTCGGCGCAACCGATACGCGCAACGGCGATAACCCGACCGGCGCGTCAACCGCGACGTGGGTCTTTAACGTTGCCGGAAGTGGCCCGCTGAATCTATCGATCGACATGGCCGCGATGGGCGACTTCGAGACATCCGACACGTTTACATGGAGCTACAGTATTGACGGAGGCGTAGCGGTCGTGGCCTTCGAAAGCAGCGTCGATGAGGCAGCCTCACAGGATTACACGCTCGACAGCGGCACCCTTGTGACGCTGAACGATCCCGTGCTGGTCGACGGCACACTGCTGAATAATGATTTCCAGACGTTCACCGTCCCCGTTTCCGGCCAGGGCGCCGAACTCGCCCTGACGCTTTCGTTGTCCACCGATGGCGGCAGCGAAGCCTTCGCCTTCCGCGACATCGAGCTGACGGTGGCGGAACCGCTCGCGTTTACGCTCAGAGACAGCAGCTCCAAGAATCTCGTCAGCTACACGAATCCGTTCGCCGATGGATTCACGTCGGCCGGCGACGGATTCCGGATCTACCAGCGCGGCGTGTCGGCCACGATTCCGTTCGCTGTCCTCGATGACAGCCTTAGTGTTTTCCCGGCCGATTCACTCGGCATCATCGGTGAGGCCAACACCGATGAATTCTTCGGTGTCGTCGACACCGTCAACAGCGACACCACCGACCCGGTCACGGCCAGTTGGGAGTTCGACATCACCGGCGGTGAGCAGCTCGGCGTCTCGATCGACATGGGTGCAATGGGAGATTTTGAAGCAAGTGATTCGTTTACGTGGCGCTACAGCATCGACGGCAGCGATCCGGCGGTCCTGTTCGAGGGCGTTGCTAATGAAGCTGGCACGTTCACCTACACGCTGGATGGTGGCGCAAGTTTCACGCTGAACGACCCGATGGAAGTCGACGGTGAGACGCTGACAAATACGCTCGCGACGTTTACGAAGGCGCTACCGGCCGATGCGGCTGGCTCGATACTCGTCCTGAGCCTCGAAGCGATCTTCAACGGTGGCGACGAAGCCGTGGCATTCCAGAATATCCTTATCAACACTGGCGTAGCGGGTGAAGAACCCCCGCCCCCGCCGCCAGTGCTCGAGATCTGGGAAGTACAGGGCAGCGGGGAATTCTCGCCTTTCGAGGGCGACGTCGTCGACGTACCGTCCAACATCGTGACGGCCATCGCCGACAACGGCTTCTTCATGCAAACGCCAATGGGCGTGCGTGATGATATGAATGTCGATACGTCGAACGGCATCTTCGTTTTCACAGACACAGCGCCGGCCGTCGCGGTCGGCGATGAGGTCAGCGTCGTCGCCGAGGTTGATGAATTCTTCGGGCTGACGCAGCTACGAGAGCCGTCGGTGCTCACCGTGCTCACCAGCGGCAACATGCTGCCCGAAGCGGTGGTCTTCGATGAGTCGGTTCCATCCAGAGACCCATCGACGCCGAGCTGCGCTATCGAGTACGAGTGCTACGAGAACATGCTGATCACGATGCCGGTCGGTAATGTCGGCGGACCGAACCAGTCTTTCGGTAGTGACCCGGTAGCTGAAGTCTTCATCAGCGCAGGCGTTGAGCGGGCATTCAGGGAGCCGGGAATCGAGTTTCCGGGCGTCGCAGACATTCCGGTCTGGGATGGCAACCCCGAAGTCTTCGAGCTCGATGCTGACCGCCTCGGACTGCCGTTTGGCATCATCGACGTCGGCACGACATTCTCGGCTACCGGCATTCTCGGTTTCGAATTCGGAGACTACGAGCTTTGGCCGACAGCCCTGACGCTGAATGAGCCGGTTCCGCCCGAGCCCGTTCGTCCGCGTGAGCGCGCCGAGTTTACCGTTGCCAGTCTGAACCTGCTGAACCTGTTCGACGATATTGACGACCCGGCTGAGATGACCAGCCAGGGACGGACGCGAGACGATGTGGGCAACATTTCGACCGACGAGTACATGGTTCGGCGGGCGAAGTTCGTGGACTATATCGTTAACACGCTGGACGCGCCCGACGTGCTTGGGGTGCAGGAGGTAGAGAGTCTCAAAGTCCTCGAAGACCTTGCCGGGGATATATCCCTGGCTCACGGCATCAGCTACTCCGCATTTCTTGAGGAGGGCAACGACGTTCGCACGATCGATGTCGGTTTCCTCGTCAGGGATACCGTTGCCGTCGATGCGGTTACGCAGCTCGGCAAGGATACGATCCTGAGCTTCGACGGCTCGTTGTTGAACGATCGGCCGCCGCTGCTGCTCGAGGGCCGCTCCGTCGGCGACGGCGCCGACTATCCATTCGCGGTCATCGTCGTGCACAGCCGCTCGCTCAGCAGCATCCAGTCGGAGCGCACGCAGATCAAGCGTCTCGAGCAGGCGCAGTTCCTCGCCGCCGAGATTCAGGCACTGCAGACGGCGAACCCGGACATTCGCCTGATCGTCACCGGCGACTTCAACGGCTTCGAGTTCAGCGACGGCTACGCCGACGTGCTGGGCCAGATCGTCGGTGAGGTTGATCCGACGGCACAGATCAACACGGGTGACGACCTCGTCGATCCGAACCTGATCAACCAGGTGCTGTCCGTGCCGCCGGAGGAGCGTTACAGCTTCATCTTTAACGGCAACGCACAGGTGCTGGACCATGCGCTGACGAGCATGGCGCTGGACCAGTCGACCCGCGGCCTCGCTTTCGGTCGCGGCAACGCCGACGGTGCCGAGATCCTGCTCGACGATCCGAACACGCCGCTGGCGTCATCGGATCATGACGGCCTGGTGCTCTTCATCAGCAAGGACATCGACAACGACGGCGTCAACGACGACGCGGACCTGTGCCCGGCGACGGTCATTCCCGAGACGCTCACGCGACGGCTGCTGCCGTTCCGCTACGCACTGCTCGACGATGATTTCGTCTTCGATACGCAAGCGCTTCGCTTTGGCCGGCCACCGGTATTCACGACGGAGGACACCGGTGGCTGCTCATGCGGCCAGATCGCTGATCGCTTCGGCCTGGGCAAGTGGTCGAGGAAGTTTGGCTGCAGCCGCGGCTTGATGCGTTTCTGGACTTTCCTCGTCGAGCGGGGCGCGGCGCACTGATCGCGCTGCGGGCGAATCAACCAGCTGGCTACGAGCCGGCACCAAAAAAAGGGCCTCCGAACGGAGGCCCTTTTTGCTTTAACAGAGCTCTTTAGCCAGTGCCCAAGCACCATCGCCGCTACCAGTGGCCGGTGCCGGGCTCGCCTTTGAACGGGCCGACGACGTCCGACGTCACCCACCCACCGTAAAAGCGGCCTGGCTGCGGCTGCACCCGTTCACCATCAACCTTGCAGGTTACCAGTGCCGGGTAGAAGGCGATGTAGTCCTTCAGTCGGTCGTAGCGCGCGCGAGGCCTCGGGTATGACCACGCGACGGACGTGTCCGGGTCGGTCTTTACCGCGAAGTAACTGGCCGCGCCTTTCCACTCGCAGATGGACGCCCCGCTCGCCGGCATCAGCAGGTCCGTCTGCACGTCATCGGGTGGCAAGTAGAACGTAGGGGGGCTGGCCGTCTCACACAGCCTCAAGCTCTTCTGAGTATCCGCGATGACGATATCGCCGTGGCTGACGACGACGTGCCGTGAGTCGGCGACGAGCGATGGCGGGCGCGGGTAGTCCCAGACCGATTCCTGCCCGGGGCCGGGTTCGATCGCGAAGTCCGGGCGGCGTTGGCCGGTGTGTTGCCACATAGTCTCGATTTCGCTGCAGATTAACTCCCTTATGTTAGCCCGATGCTGTTGCCGGGCGAGGCTATCGTTACAAAGCGGTACGAATCTCCGCTACGATGGTCGGGCGATCTTCATTAGGATGGCTGTATGGCAGTGAGCACCTGGAATCCGGTGGCTAAGCTCTTTCACTGGGGCATGGCGGTGCTTATTGCCTACCAGCTGTGGCTTGGCTGGCAGGCGGAGGAACTGCCGTTCTCGCCGAAAAAGATCGACCTGTTCATTACGCACAAGTCGATAGGGCTGATGCTGCTGTTGCTCGTGTTCCTGCGGCTTGGCTGGCGCGGCATCAAAGCGCGGCCGCCGCACGACGCAAACGCCAGTCGCCTGGAGCGGGGCCTTGCAGATTGGGGCCATCGGCTGCTGTATGCGTTGCTCATCGCCGTGCCGGTGACCGGCTGGTGGATCAGCGACACGTCGCGAATCCCGTTTAAACTGTTTGGTGAGGTGCCCGTCCCTGACCTGATGGACGCCGACAAGGCGAGCAGTGAGCTCGCGGCAAGCGTCCACGAGTTCCTGACAATTTCGTTGGTCGTGCTGGTCGGCGTGCATGTCTTGGCTGCGCTGAGACACCATTTCCTGTTAAAAAACGACACGCTAAAGAGGATGTTGCCGTGGCGATAAGATTCCTGGCTCTTGTTTTACTGTTTCCGACGGCGTTGCTCGCAGACGTTTGGATCAGCGACAGCAACGGTAGTTTTGGCTTCGAAGCGACCTTCGAAGGTGACCCGCTGCCCGGTGACTTCACGGACTTCAACGTATCCTGGTCGGACGAGGCATTGACGGTGACGGTCAACCTGGCGGGCTCTGATATGGGCGATGGTGAGATGAACGCCATTCTTCACGACCCGACCTGGTTGGCCGTCGAGCAGTTCGCCACGGCCGTTTTCAGTGCTGCGAAGGTAAGCTGCGACGACAGTGCATGCCTGGCCAGCGGTGAGCTTGAGCTCAAAGGTGCAAAACAAGCTATCGACGTGCCGTTTACGTGGGCCGAAGACGGCGACTCGGCGACGATGCGCGGCGAGCTCTCGCTGGACCGGACCGGTTTCGACGTCGGCAGTGGCGAGTGGGCCAGCGGGGACTCCATCGGCGTGGATGTTGAGCTTCGATTCGACATCAACCTCAAGCGAACGCCGTGAGGCTCGCCTGGCTTTGCGTCTGCATCCTGCTGGCGGGATGCACCGAGAGCGCGGTAAGAACGGACGAAGCGACAAACGCGCCCCTCCCGGCAGACAGCTACCTGGCTGTCGCCGACGACAGTCGCGTCTATCGCATCGACCCGCAGCGCTCCGTTATCCTGGTTCGTACCGGCCGGTCCGGTCCAGCCGCGCGCCTGGGTCATGACCACGCGATCGCCAGCGAGAGCATCGCAGGCTTCGTCGAGATACACGACGATCCCAACCGGTCGCGTGCGGACGTCGCGTTCGCCATCCGCGAACTGATCGTCGACAAACCGGAATACCGCGACCAGCTGCAACTCGACACGACACCCAGTGAGTCGGACATCGCGGGCACTTACACGAATATGCTCAAGGTCGTTCCGCCGGATCCGCACCCGTGGATCACGATCAATGCCACGATCGCCGAGCCGGGCACGCTGGCCGTCGCGGTCACGCTCACCGGCCGCACGGTCAACTACGTCGTACCGGCAACGATTGACGGTGACCGCGAACGGGCGACCGTGCGCGGCTCAACGACGATCCGCCATACGGACTTCGGTCTGTCGCCGTTCAGCGCGGTCGGAGGTTTGCTGCGAGTATCAGACGAACTCGACGTTCGCTTCGACATCACCGCCGAGCGAGTCAGTCCTTAAAGGGCGTCGCCCTGATTCGGTAGACGTCGAACCATGTCTCACCGTCGTCCTGTGACCACTGCATGGCCCAGTCCCAGCCGTCGGCGTCGGGTTTGAAGAAGATAATCCGACGCGGCTGCGGCGGTTTCGGGCTGACGACGTCCATAACGATGTTGCCCTCGTCGTTCTGTCTCGCCGTGATGTGCATCAGGCCCTGCTGTGTCTTCGCCGCCCAGACGATCTCCCACCGATCCGTGTTCGCGTTGTACGTTCGAAGATTCGTGCCATAGCCGCCGTTGTTCGGTCGCCAGTGGTCCTGCACGGCCACGCCGTTGCCGATACATTCGAAAGTCCAGCGAGCGCCGGAACCGGCGCTCCAGCCGCTGCCGTCCTGGGCCAGCTGTTCGTCCTCGATCTTCCAGTCGCCGACATAACGGCCGAACTGTGCGACCGGTCCGCTCTTGCAGGCGTTATCTTGATGGTGCCCAGGTCCGGCCAGGGCCCCGGCCGAGAGCGCAACGACGGCCAGCGCTAGTCCCCAGTATTTCATTCTTTCTCTCCCCATCGCCGATGACACGGCGTCTCAATCTCTGATTGCAACGGTGAAAAAAGGTTTCATGGCCACGAAACACATTAGAAGCGTCTAATACGTACCGGCACGTATACGTATCAGCAATCGTCACGGCTGGCCCGGCTGGAAACCTTTGGCATCCTCATCATCGGACCTGTTCGTCATGCGTTTAGTCGATACGCACTGAGTCAGCCAGGCAAAACAACACGGCGCAAAGGGAGGCTAGAGACAATGAAAAAAATGGCTTTTGCATCAGATCTGTTTCCGAGAATCCTGCTTCTGTTGTTGAGTGGCCTGTTGCTATCCGCGTGCTCCGGCGATGACGGGGCCGACGGTGCGGACGGACGAGACGGCGTTGACGGTCTCGCCGGCATCGCCTGCTGGGATCTTAACCAGAACGGCATCGGTGACCCGGAAGAAGACATCAACGGCGACGGCAATGTCGATGTCCAGGACTGCAACGCCACCGCCAGCGGTGCGTATGAAATCGAAAAACTGCACTCCGGCTACTTCACTGAAAAGGCCTATGAGGGTACGCAGTCCTGCCTCGATTGCCACGGTCTGCAAGGCGCCGACATGCTGATGAAGGCCCACTACACGTGGGAAGGCATCGCGTCGAATATCACTGGTTACGAGGGTGAGATCCACGGCAAGAACGACCTGATCAACAACTTCTGCATCGCCGTGCCGACCAACGAAGGCCGTTGCGCCCAGTGCCACGCCGGTTACGGGTATGACAACAGCAGCTACGCTTTCAACGACCCGAAAACCGTTGATTGCCTGATCTGCCACGACCAGACCAATACCTACGTCAAAGGCAAGACGACGGGTGGTCTCCCGAACCCTGACGTCGACCTCGACGCCGTCGCAAGAAGTGTCGCGATGAACGACGGCGTGCCGCAGGTCAAGAACTGCATCGTCTGCCACGCAAACGCGGGCGGCGGCGACAACGTCAAGCACGGTGACCTCGCCATGGCGCTGCTGGACACGACGCGCGAATTCGATGTCCACATGGGCAGCGACGGGGCCAGCTTCAACTGCGTCGCTTGCCACCAGGCGAAGAAAGACGCGGATGGCGGTTTGATTGATCACGGCATGGGCGGCATGGCGTACCACTCGACCGACGAAGGCGTCATGAAGTCCTGCGTCGACTGCCACGGCGACGTTGCCAGTATCCACGTCGGTAACCCGGTCGAACCCATCACCAGCACGCACCCGACGCTGGCCTGCCAGGTCTGCCACATCCCGACCTTCGCTCGCGATACGTCGACGAAGACCGAGTGGTACTGGTCAGATGCCGGCCAGAACATCGACCCGATTCCGGTCGATCCTGACACGGGTCGTGCAACCTACGACAAGAAGAAAGGCACGTTCGTTTGGGAGAACAACGTTCGTCCGACGCTGCTGTACTTCGACGGCAAGTGGGATCGGCTGATGATCGGTACCAACGACCAGTACGTTGGCACGCCTCCGGTCAACCTCGCGAAACCATCCGCTGACTACACGACGCCGGGTGCCATGATCTATCCGTTCAAGAAGATGGTCGGTAACCAGGTTGCGGACGCGAACAACAAGACGATGCTAGTGCCCCACCTGTTCGGTATGAAAGGTGGACCGAATCCCTATTGGGGCAAGTTCGATTGGGATCTCGCTATTCGTGACGGCGCCGCCACGACCGGCCAGACCTATTCCGGTGATTACGAGTTCGTAGACACCGAGATGTTCCTGACCGTCAACCACGAGGTTGCGCCGGCAGAGCAGGCCTACGGTAAAGACGGCGCCTGCGCCGACTGCCACCTCGACGGCCAGATCGACTGGGCCGCTCTCGGCTGGACCGGGGATCCCCTGCTTCTCGGAGGTGAGCGCCCCTAGCCCCTGCTCACGCTGATCCGAGAGTAAAGAACCCGCGGCACTGCCGCGGGTTTTTTATACCGCTCGATGCGAAATCAGGTCGCCAGCTTTTCGAGCATGGTCAGCGCCTCATCCTGCATCATTGGAAACTGCGGATGCAGTACGTTGCGCGTCGCGGTTCGCGTAATCAGATCAACGGCTTTGTCCGTGTTGCCGAGTTCTGCCTCTGCAACGCCGCGCCAGTAGACGACGGCCGGATTGAACTGGTTGGCTTTGGACAGGTGCTTCGCGCCCAGTGCCATGTCGTCTTGTATCATCGCAAGAAAACCCTTTAACGCATGAATACGTCTTTTCTCGAAGGCGTTGCCCCGGGCTTCCGCGGCCGCGGTGTACTCGGCGGTCAGGTTGGCCGCTGTCTCGGTATCGTCGGCGACCATCGCGACGAGGGCCATCTTGTAGACGTGAGCTCTCTCCGCAGCGGCCTTCGCCGCGTCGTTGCTGTCCGATTGGTATCGATGGTCCAGTGCAAGGTCGAAATGCTCGGCAGCTCGCCCAGCGTCGCTTGCATGCACGTAGATGTCGCCCATGTACTCATGAATATTGCCGAGCGCCGCGTGGTTTCCTTCCTCGGTCGCGTTTGCGGCCATCGTCTCGCAGTTCCTGACGGCGGCCTCGTTGTCGCCGGCCATGATGTTAACGGTGGCTATGCGGAACAACGCCCCCTGTCGTTCGCTGAAGTTCCTGGCAATCGACAACATCTGCTGAGCGGTAGCCATTGCCGCATCGCTCTTGCCCTGCAGAGACTGGGCAATAAGGATGCCCGTGTACGCTGACGGGAAGTTCGGTTCGATCGCGATCGCCTTGCGATAGTTCTTTATGGCCCCGGTCAAGTCGCCCTGCTCGAGCAGCAGCTCCGCATAGGAGTCCAGCGGGTTCGCCTCGTTCGGCAGTGCCTCGACATAACTTTCGAACGCACCAGCGGCCGCCTCCAGATTATCTATCGAGCGAAACGCGTATCCCATCGCGTTATACGCGGGCGCGAACTTTGGATCCGCGGCAACGGCACGATTGTATTGTTCGATGGCCAGTTCAAAGTCCTGCTGACCGTTGAAGAAATTGCCGTAACGGAACAGGGAGCGCGGGTCATTGGGAAACTTCCCGACCAGCTCCTCGAGTATCTCTTCCTGGAGCCCTGGATCGTTCGCCGCCTGGGCAAGCGCAGACTGGATCCAGAGTTGTTCCCCTTCGGTAACCTTGTCGGCGGTGTGTTCGGCTCGTTCAAGGGCGGCGAAGTACTCGCTGTTCGTGAGCGCCGTGAAGGCTACCATCAGGTGGCCCATCGCAAACTCGGGATCCGCTTCGACGGCGGCCTTGAACGCTGCGTTGGCGTCGGTGAAGTGAAGACCATCGAGCAGTTTCTGCCCCGATCTGTAGCGGGAGAGCGCCTCTTCGGAGCCCGTCGTTATCGCGATGGTCGTGTGTTGGCTGTCCTTTGCCGCCGGGTCGCCGGCGTGCTCAGCTTGTCTGGCCTGTTCGGTGCCCTGGCCACAGGCAGTGAGCATCAAGATGCTGGCGATCAGGAGTCCTCGTAGTGAAAGAACGTATCTCATGTTCTTATCCCCCGATCTTTTTGTTTGAGGTAACCCAGCAGTGTACGCCTGTTGGGTCCGGAATTGAATCTGACTTGGCGCTTCATTCCTCTGTAAAACAGGTACTTACGCGGCGCTGAACCCGTTCAACGCTGGATTGGAGCGGCCAGATAGCCGGTTTGATCCGCCGACCCTGAGTCTGTCGTATTAATTACCGTTGACTTCGTACGAAAGACTTCGTAGATTAAGGCCATGGTGCAGAAAGACATACCGACCGCGACGGAGCTCGCGATTCTCCAGATTCTCTGGGCGTATGGTCCCCTGACGGTTAGGGAGGTTCATGAGCAGCTTTCCGCGACTGAGAGCCTGGGATACACAAGCGTCCTGAAGATGCTCCAGGTCATGCACAAGAAGGGGCTGGTAAAGCGCAACGAGGAGCATCGCAGTCACGTCTACCGTTCCGCGCGGCCCGCAGAGCAGACGCAACGAGGGCTTGTAAGAAACCTCGTGGACAGCGCGTTTGCCGGTTCGGCGTCCGATCTCGTCGTTCGCGCCCTGTCCTCGAAGAAGCTCTCGAAGGAAGAGGTCGAGAAGATCCGACGGCTGATTGAGGAAAAGGCGCAGGAGAGTGATTGACGGTATTCCGACGCTCAGTGCGGCGCTCTTCCACGCGATTCTGCACAGCATCTGGCAGGGCTGCATTTTGGCGATCGCCTTCGCCGTCGTGTCGCCCCGATTGCGATCCTCGCATTCGCGCTACTTGCTGGCAATGTCACTGTTCCTGACAGCGCCAATCGCGTTCGTCGCGACTTTTATCCACGCACTGTCCCAGCTAGCGACTGTCGCCCAGCCGGTAAGCATGTCTGCCGGCCCACCGCTAGCGACGGTTTTCGCATCTGCATGGTGTATCGGCGCGATCTTCGTCGGGGGTCGTTTCTTCTTCGGCTGGATCTGGCTGCGTCTCGTCATCATTCGGCGATCGACCGCCGTACCGGCGTCGATTGAGCGACTTTTCGCTGCGACAAAAGAGGCTGTCGGCGTCTCGTGTCGAATCGGCCTGCGGGCGTCAAATTCAATCGTGTCACCAATGGCTACCGGGGTCATCAAGCCGATTGTGGTCTTACCCGCGTCAATGCTGAGCGGTACTCCACCAAACGTACTGACGGCTGTGTTCGTCCACGAGTTACTGCATCTAAGGCGCTTCGACCACATCGCCGTCTTCGTCCAGGCGGTGGGCGAAACACTGCTCTTCTACCACCCCGCCGTGCACTGGTTGTCTGCCGAATCAAGGCGCGCACGTGAATACCGATGTGACGATGAATCCATTCGCCACCTCGGCGACCGATATGACTATGCGAGAGCGTTGCTCTCGATAGAGGAATCTGCTGGTGACCGAATGGCACCGGCCCTGATGATGAACGGAGGCGAATTCATGAACCGAGTCGAACGAATCCTGGGTGGCGATACGCGCAGCTCCAGTGCCCGGCCCCATTTTTCCGGCATGCTGGTCTTCGCTTGCGCCGCGCTGCTGACGTATTCGATGAGTTTTGGCAATGACGCGCGGAGGGATGGCATCGACGCCCACGCACAGCACACACTCACCATCTCCTGGCTGCCGCCGTCAGTGACGCAATGGCAGGGCATGATCGAGGGCGCAGCGGAGCGCCACAACGTGTCCGCGGACGTACTCGCGCTGATGCTGTTGGTCGAATCGCATGGCGAAGCGCTGGCGACGAGCTCCGGTGGTGCACGCGGTCTGATGCAGGTCATGCCGAAGACCGGAATGGCCATCGCCGAAGAGCGGGGGATAGCAGGCTTTGACACCGCACAGCTGTTTGATCCGGCGACCAACATCGATTTCGGTGCCTGGTACCTGGCGCAAATGATGGAGCGTTTTTCCGACCAACCGGGGCGTCTACACGAGCTCGCGATATCGGCCTATAACGCGGGCCCCGGACACGTCTCCGCGTATCTTTCCGGCACCACGTCGCTTCCCGACGAAACGGTCGGCTACAAGAACATGTTGCTGTCGATGCTCTCCGAAGCGGACAAGGACCGCTCTCTCGTACTCGAAGGCCGCAAAGCCGAATTGCGTGAACGTCTGTCCGACCTGATTGCGCCAGTCGAGGGACGCGTGTCGTCGAGGTTCGGTGACCAACACGGATCAAAGGCCGCACATAGGGGCGTCGACATCGTCGCTCCGCTCGGGGCCCCCGTCGTGGCGCCCGTCGGTGGTCATGTGCGATCGGTGGGTGTTGACGACAAGCGTGGCAAGTTCGTCACGGTTGCGCACCTGTACGGCGTTGAATCGCACTATTACCACCTCAGTGAGGTGTCGGTGAACGCCGGTGACCCGGTAAAGAGTGGTGAAACCCTGGGCGCCGTCGGCAACAGCGGTGCAAGCAGCGGACCGCACCTGCATTTCGAAATGCGTGAGTTCGGTCAGCCCGTTTCACCTGCGCTGTACGGGCTCGTGCTTGAATAGCCGCCCCAGCCTCGCGGCGCGACGTCAGATGCTCTGCTCGGGCCGGAAAAGCGCGGGCACAAAGGATATAGCGCCGTCTCTGATGCGGTTTCCGCAGCGCTGGCAGCTCGCCAATCAAAAATATTGCTTCGAGTGCATCCAATCAGCCTTCAGTGGCGAATACAGGTACAAGCCCGCAAATTGCGGCCTGACAAATCCCCACTGAAGGACCCCGAAAATGAAAACACTGAAGAATATCTGGCTGGCGCTGGCCGCAATCAGCCTGTCAGCACCGGCACTGGCCGGACATGGTAGCGATAAGGACATCGTGGATACGGCAGCCGATGCCGGCACGTTCAACACGCTGATCGCCGCAGCGAAGGCAGCCGGCCTCGCTGGCGCACTGAAGGGCGACGGTCCGCTGACCGTATTCGCTCCGACCGACGATGCGTTTAGCGCGCTGCCCGCCGGCACCATCGAGACGCTCCTAAAGCCCGAAAACAAGGACCAGCTGGCAACGATCCTGAAGTATCACGTCGTCGCCGGTAACCTCGGCTCCGAAGTGCTGGCCGATGGCGCTCGCCTCGACACGCTGGCCGGTATCGATGCCGTGATCAGCCAGACCGAAGGCGGCTTCAACATCGAGAACGCACGTATCGTCGCGACCGACATCGACGCAAGCAACGGTGTCGTGCACGTCATCGACCGTGTGATCCTGCCGCCGCAGCAGATGTCCCGGGCCGATTCCGCAAAGGCGATCGAGCGTGCCATCGACCGCGGTGTGCCGATGTTCAACCACGGCAACCCGGCGGGCACCGCGGCGATCTACAAGTCCGTATCGGAGCAGCTGATTCGCTCCGGTGGCTTGAATGCTGAAGAGCGTGCACGCCTCGAGATGGGCCTCGTCGAAGCGGCAGAGGCCCGCAATGCCAATGCAAGCGCCTGGCAGCTGCGTTATGCACTCGACGACGTGAATGCATCACTGCACAACAACGGACGCATGATGGTCCGCACGAGCATGAGTCGCTAGGCTGGCCCGAGCATCTCACCGATTTCGTGGGCTCTCGCTAGCCCGTTGTCTGCACGGGGAATTTTCCTCAATCGGAAATACACCAGGGTATTCCGCTCAATCGGAAAACCCCTTGTGCAGACAACGTTCTGACCGATCTTACCCACGAATCGGCGAGATGTTCGAGCTAGAATGCACCGGGCCGGCAACGGCCCGAACCTACTCGAGCGAATAACGTGTCTCAAACTCTTCTCGAACGCATCGCAGGCGGCGACCGTAAAGCGGTCGCCGACTGCATCGACACCTACAGCGGACTCGTCTGGTCTCTGGCCCGGCGATTTCTCGCGAACGATGCCGATGCGGAGGAGGCCGTGCAGGAAATCTTCATGGAGATCTGGTCGACGGCCGGGCGCTTCGACGCAGCCGTCGCCGGCGAGGCGACGTTCATCTCGATGATTGCGCGCCGCCGGCTGATCGATCGTCGACGCAAGCTGGATCGGGAGCCGGCAAGCGAACCCATCGACGAGGTGCAGCACGCGCTTTCCGATGACGGGGAGAAGGTTCTCGAAGCATCCGCCGAGACGCAGCGCGTCGTTGACGTGATCCGGACGCTGAAACCGGAGCAGCAGGAAGTCATCCGCTTGTCGTCCTGGCTCGGCATGAGTCACGGCGCGATCGCCCGCGAGACAGGGATACCGCTAGGGACGGTAAAGAGCTACATGAAACGGGGATTAAACACGATTCGCAAGACACTCGGTGAGACCGAGCCGTCTGCGGACAAGGCAATACGATGAACGATATACATCCAGACATCGTCGATCTGCTGGTTCTGAGGGCCACAGAGGGGATAAGCGACGAGCAACAGGCCGAACTCGACGCCCTGCTTGAGCAGCACGGTCTCGAGGATACGCTCGAACTCGATCTCGCAGCAGCGGCCGCCGCCAACGCGTTTGCGCTGCAGGACACCCGGGATCCCGCCGAGGCGCCCGAGCACCTGCGTGCAAAACTGAGCAGCGATGCCGATGCCTATTTCGGCCGAACGGGTAGCAACGTCGTTCAATTCTCAGGGCGGCCCGTCTCGAACTACCTGGGCTGGGCGGCAGCGGCGATGCTCGCGATTGCGCTGCTGTTCACCTACGACACGGGAACGGAGGACCCCATGAGTCCCGCGGAGGCCAGGGAGTGGATGCTGGCCAACGTGGACGGCACCGACGTTATCCCATGGGCAGTGCCGGACGACCCGGCCTACGCGCAGGTCGACGGCAACGTCGTCTGGAATGACGATCGGCAGGAAGGTTACATGCTGCTGACGAATATGCCGGCCAACGATCCGGCGACGTCGCAGTACCAGCTGTGGATCGTCGACCCGGATCGGGACGCCAACCCGGTGGACGGTGGTGTGTTCGACATCCCGCCGGGCGCAGACCGGGTGGTCGTGCCAATCGACGTCAAACTGGCCGTGTCACGCCCGGTGGCCTTCGCCATCACCCGTGAGCAGCCGGGCGGCGTCGTCGTCTCGGAAGGCCCGCTGCTGGTAGTCGCCAGCGCAAGCTGAGCGTCGCCGGGACAAGTTCGACGTCCGATACCAAGGCCGGAAGCCCTTGGTTGCTGGCCCAGCCGTAACAAATTGTCACTGCGGGACCCTCATAACGGACTGTTATCAAAGTAGTTTCTATACTTGCTCGATAACTGTTCGGAAGTTCCCATGTTTCGTATCCTGACTTTGCCCGCCATCGGCGCGGCGCTGCTTCTGTCGGCCTGCTCCAAGGAGGCGCCCGAGCGTCGTTCCTTCGAGCAGCGAGCCGTTCCGGTCGTCACAGAATCGCTGCGCTTCGAACGTGCCCGGACTCGCATTGAAGCCGTCGGCACGGCGCGCGCCAAACTGTCGGCTGAGATCTACCCGGCCACGTCCGGGGAAGTGGTCGCGGTCAACTTCGAGCCCGGCCAGTACGTCAGCAAGGGCGACGTCCTTGTCGAACTCGACGCTCGCGAGGCGAACCTCGCCGTTCGCCTGGCCAGCATCCAGCTCGAGGACGCGACCCGGTTGTATGAGCGCTACTCTCGTTCGGCCAACAGCGGTGCCGTATTGCCAACAACGCTGGATGCGGCAAGGACCGCAATGGAAGCGGCTCGGGTCGCGCTGGAGAGCGCCGAGATCGATCTCGACTACCAGACCATCGAAGCGGTATTCGACGGACATGTCGGTGCGACCGAGGTCGACCCGGGCGACCGGATTGGACCGAACACGCTGATCACAACGCTCGACGATCGCAGCTCGCTGCTGATGAGTTTCGACATTCCTGAGGCGTTCGTCGGTGAGCTTACGCCCGGCGACACCGTCAGCCTCGAGACCTGGAGCCGGTCCGCCGCGGCCATCGACGGTGAGATCGTCGACATCGGCAGCCGTATCGATCCGCAGAATCGCACGTTCGAAGCGCGCGCCAGGGTGCAGAATGCCGACGATCGGCTACGGCCCGGCATGAGCTTCCGCGTGACCATCGACGTTGAGGGCGAGCGCTACGCCGTCGTCTCGGAGATCGCGCTGCAGTGGGGCGCCGAAGGTGCGTTCGTCTGGTCCATCGTCGACGGCGCCGCTGTTCGCATCCCGGTCGAGGTCATCCAGCGCCGCGAGGGCCGCGTGCTAATTGACGGCGACCTCGCCGAGAACGCGTCGGTCGTTGTCGAGGGCACACAGAGCATGCGTGACGGCGTGCCCGTAAAGCTGCAGCCCGGGCGCCTGGCTTATGTCCGATAAGCAACGCGAAGACCTTCCCAGCCTCAGCATTCGGCGGCCGATCCTCGTATTGGTCCTGAACCTGCTGCTGGTCCTCGGTGGCGTGGCCGCGCTGCTCGCGGTCGAAGTTCGCGAGCTGCCGAACACCGATCGCCCGGTCGTGACGGTCCGCGTCGACTTCCCCGGCGCGTCGCCCGAGACCATGGACGCCGAAGTCGTATCGCGACTCGAGGGCGCCGTCGCTCGTGTGTCGGGCATCTACCGCATCCGCTCAGCCTCCGAGGAAAACAACGGGCGTATCTTTATCGAGTTCCGTCCCGGCACCGACCTAAACGGCGCCGCGTCCGACGTGCGCGAGGCCGTTAGCCAGGTCGCACGACGCCTGCCGGATCGCGTCGAGCAGATCGTCGTCGTCAAGGCCAACGATGACTCACAGTCTGTCGTCAGCGTCGCCGCCGTCTCGGACGTGCTCTCCAATGAGGACCTGACCCGCGTCGTCGAGAAGGAGATCGTACCGACACTGCTGGCGATCGACGGGGTCGCCGACGTGCAGCTGTCGGGCAACCGCCAGCGGGTGTTGCGCGTGTCCCTCGACCCGCTGCGCCTGACGAGCTTCGGCCTGTCCGTCACCGATGTGTCGTCGGCCCTGCGACAGGCGCCGTTCGATGTCCCGGCCGGCAGCTTCCGGTCGTCAGAACAAACCCTGATCGTGCGCGCGAACGCGACCGCGTTCACGGCCGACCAGGTCGCCGACATCGTCGTTCGCGATTCAGTTCGCATCGGCGACATCGCAAACGTCTATTTCGGCCCCGAGGATCCTGAAACGCTGTCACGACTCAACGGGCAGCCCGTTATCGCGCTGGAGGTGATCAGCCAGGCGGGCTCGAACACCGTCGAGATCTCATCAGGCGTGCTGGCCGCGGTAGACCGCATCAACGACCGACTGGACACCGTCGACCTCCAGGTGACGGACGACCAGGCGCTGTTCATCCGGCGTTCCATCGAGCAGGTCGTGATCACGCTGTTCATGTCCATCGCCATCGTCATCGCGACGATCTGGCTGTTCATGGGCAACCTGAGGGCAACGCTGGTACCGACCATCGCGATCCCGGTCTCACTGGTTGGCACGCTGGCGGCGATCTGGCTGTTCGGCTTCTCGATCAACATCCTGACGCTGCTGGCGCTCGTGCTGGCAACCGGTCTCGTGGTCGACGATGCGATCGTCGTGCTGGAGAACATACAGAAGCAGAAGACAGAGGGCGCGCGACCACGCGCGGCGGCCGTGCTTGGGACTCGACAGGTGTTCTTCGCCGTCGTCGCAACGACGGCGGTGCTCGTTTCGGTATTCGTGCCCATTTCTTTCCTGCCGACCACGGCGGGACTGCTGTTCCGTGAGTTCGGCATGGTGCTCGCGAGCGCCGTCATCATCTCGAGTTTCGTTGCGCTATCGCTGGTGCCCGCCGCTGCGGCCAGGCTCGTCGACAACGAGGGATCGAAGCTGCCGACCTGGCTACGGAACTTTGGCGCGCGCACCCAGGGTGCCTACGAGACGTCGCTGTCAGTCGTGTTGAACCGGCCCGTCATCTCCGTCACGGTCGCGCTGATGTTTGCTGCGCTGTCTGCGCTTGCCTTCCAGGGTCTCGACCGCACGCTGGTACCGCCCGAGGACCGCGGGTCGCTCAGGATCCTCGCGTCTGGCCCCGACGGCGTCGGTATTGTCTACACGGATCGGCAGGCTCGCATCGTCGAAGACATCGTTTCGCCGCTGCTTGAAAGTGGCGAGGCCACGTCCCTGTTCACACGTGTCGGCAACTGGGATCCGAACCGCGCCCTGTTGACGCTGCCGCTCGCGGACTGGAGCGAGAGAGACCGCAGCCAGCAGGAGATCGAGCGCGAGCTGCGCGCGCAACTCGGCGACATTGCCGGGTCGCGTGTCTGGGTCTGGGGCAGCAACAGCCTGAATATCCGATCGCGGAGTTCGGGCAGCGTGAACCTGGCGCTCTTGGGCAACAGCTACGACGAAATCTTCGAGGCCGCCAAGCTGTTTACGGCCGCGGTCGAGGAGCGCCTGCCGGGCTTCACCCGTCCCCGGATTTCATACGATCCGACACAGCCGCAGCTTTCCGTCGAGATCGACCGTCGGCGTGCCGCCGACCTGGGTGTCGACCTGACCGAACTCGCAGCGACGCTGCGCGCAATGATCGACGGCGACGAGCTGATTGATCTGAACATTGATGACGAAGCCATTCCCATCCGGCTCGAATCCGGCAGCGGCGACATTAACGATCCTTCGGACCTGGTCAATCTCTACGTCAGTGCCAACGACGGACAGCTCGTACCCCTGTCGAGCATCGTCCGACTCGAGGAGGCCGGTGTCGTGACCGAGCTGAATCGCAACGGCCAGCGGCGCTCGATCGAGGTCAGCATTAACCTCCAGGACGACTATCCGCTGCAGGATGCCGTCGACGATCTGCGCGCACTGTCGGCCGAGATCCTGCCGCCGAGCATGTCACTGATGTTCCGAGGCGAGGCGGCGACGCTCGAAGAGACCAACAACGATGTGCTGCTGACCTATGCGATGGCGCTGATCATCATCTTCCTTGTGCTGGCGGCGCAGTTCGAAGGCTTCATGAGCGCCGTGGTGGTCACGCTGCTCGTCCCGTTCGGAATCGCCGCCGCGATCCTTGCGCTGTACCTGACCGGCACGAGCCTGAACATCTACTCGCAGATCGGGCTCGTATTGCTGATAGGGCTCATGGCGAAAAACAGCGTGCTGGTTGTCGAGTTCGCCGACCAGCTGCGCGATCGTGGCAAGAGCGTTCGTGAGGCGATCGAGAAGGGCGCTGCGCGACGCCTGCGTCCCGTCATGATGACGCTCGTGTCTACCGTGCTCGGCGCGCTGCCGCTGATCCTCGCGACCGGCGCCGGGGCCGAGGCCCGCATGTCGATCGGCTGGGTCGTGTTCGGCGGGCTGGCTATCGCCGCGCTGTTCACGCTGTACCTGACGCCGGCGCTGTATCTGCTGCTGGCGCCGCTATCGAAGGCCCGCGTTGCCGAAACGCGACGTCTCGAAGAAGAACTCGAAGACGCTGCCGGGAAACCCAGCTTCGGCTAGGTCCGCCACTACTGCTGCTGTGACGCGCGTCGCCGAGACGCGCTACTATTGGAGAGCAGTCAGTATTCCGATAAGAAAGGTCGCCCGTAGCGGCCGTGGGGGGGTAACAATGGCAAACCTGACCAGCGAGCTGTCGAGTCTCCCGAGGGCAAGGACGCTGGCCTTCGCCGCGGGTGTCGGTTGTCAGGCGGCGTTCGTCTTAGCGCTACTGTGATTCGAGACGACTTGAACGCTCAAGAGAAACGGTGCGAGTGCGCCAGATGACCTTCGTAACCGAAGCAATCGCCGCGAGCCGGGAATTCATTCCGTTCCTGGCGACGGTGCTCGTCGTCATTCTGATCACGTCCATTCTCAACCGTTCACTGAGAAAGCGGTGGCGCGATAAACCCGAAGCGCAGTTCCGTTTCCAGCTGATCATGCTGATGACGACGCTGGTCGGTGTGCTCGCCATCGTCGTCGCCCTGCCCGTCAGCGACGCGTTGAGGAACCAGCTCCTAAGCCTGATCGGCGTGTTGCTGAGTGCGGCCATTGCGCTGTCTTCGACAACCTTCATCGGCAACATACTGGCCGGCATCATGCTCAAGGTCATCCGCAGCGCCCGACCCGGTGACTTCATCACGATCGGGGACCTGACAGGCAGGATCACCGAGATGGACCTCCTTCACACCGAGGTACAGACAGAATTCCGCAATCTCGTAACGGTGCCGAACCTGGTCATGGTCACGAAGCCGCTGGAGGTAGTGCGCGCCTCGGGCACAATTGTGACGGCTGAAGTATCCCTGGGCTATGAGCACTCGCAGTCCGATATTCGAAAGCTGCTGTGCAAAGCGGCCGAGGACGCGGGTCTGTCCGATCCGTTCGCCCATGTCCGCGTGCTGGGCGATTTTTCCGTGACCTACCGGGCCGCCGGCCTGCTCGAAGACGTTCAGAGCCTGATATCGGCACGGGCCAAGCTGCGCGCATCGATGCTGGATACGCTGCACGCGGCCGGCATCGAGATCGTATCGCCGAATTTCATGAACACACGAGCACTCGCCGCCGGTGATACCGTAATTCCCGTTGTCAGACGGACAGCGGGCGATGAGGATGCTGTGAAAGCCGAGTCACTGGCGTTCGACAAGGCGGACGAGGCCGCGTCCATCGAAGAACTCAGAAAGCGCATCGAGGCCCTGACAGCGGAGATCGAGGCACCTTCGGAAGCGGGAGTCGGCCGAGGCGCAGACGTGCTGGAGCGCCTCGAAACCAGGCGCGCCCGACTCGTAGCGATGCTCGCGGACGCAGAGAAGCGACATTCTGAAAGCAAGTAGCACGGACATCCGAATTGCAGGGATTGCGCCGGCGCCATCCTCAAGGCTCACCGCCAGTACCCCATGCGGATCTCCCGATTTCTGATACAGGCAACCGACCAGGAAACGTCATGCAGTACCGAAAGCTAGGCAACACCGGACTCAAAATCAGCGAACTCTCGTTCGGCTCGTGGATCACGCTTCACAACCAGGCCGACATCGATAAGACCTACGACATGATGAAAGCGGCCTTCGATGCCGGCGTGAATTTCTTCGATAACGCCGAGGCCTACGCGCTGGGCAAGTCCGAGGAGATCATGGGCGAGGCCATCAAGCGTCTGGGTTGGCGCCGAGGCTCCTACCTGGTGTCGACAAAGCTCTACTGGGGCCTGCACGACACGCCGTTGGAGAGGAACACGCTGAACCGCAAGTACCTGATCGAAGGCATTGCCGGATCGCTTGCTCGATTGAACATGGACTACGTCGACCTGCTCTACTGCCACCGGCCCGACCCCGAGACGCCGATCGAAGAAACGGTCTGGGCGATGCACAACATCATCGAGCGCGGCCAGGCGCTGTACTGGGGCACGTCGGAGTGGGAGGCAGACCAGATTCTCGAAGCGATCGACATCGCGGACCGCCGCAACTTGCACCAACCCGTCGTCGAGCAACCCGTCTACAACCTGTTCCAGCGACACCGCTTCGCCGGGAACTACCACGCCGTCTACAAGGGTAAAGGCTACGGCTCAACGACGTGGAGCCCGCTCGCGTCGGGTCTTCTGACCGGGAAATACATCGACGGCGTGCCCGAGCAGAGTCGAGCGGCACTTCCGCAAATGGCGTGGCTGAAAGACGAACTCGTCGATGCGGACGCCAACGAGCGCGTCAGGGCGCTTCAGCCGCTGGCGAAAGACATGGGCGCGACGCTCGCCCAGTTTGCGCTGGCCTGGTGCCTGCAGAATCCGTCTGTCTCCAGCGTGCTGACGGGCGCGAGTCGCGTCGAGCAGGTTCACGAGAACATGAAGGCGCTGGACTTCGTCGACCAGTTCACGCCCGACCTGATGGCGGAGATCGATCGCATCGTCGGGGCCTGAATCAGAAGCCGTTCAGCAAAGCTTCAGCTGCCATCTCCAACACTGTCATCCTGCATCGTCCCTGAGGGCGATGCACTAGACAACTGTGGGAGATTTACTATGAACACTCTAAGAAAAGCCGGCCTCGCCATGATCGTCGCAGGGCTCTTGCCAATGGCGGCGGTCGCTGATGAAGGATTCTTCATTGGCGGCAGTGTCGGCTCCGCAACGCTGACCGATGACTTTGACGGCTTCGATGTCGATGACGACAGCACGGCCTATCGTCTCGTGTTTGGCTTCCAGTTCAGCGACATGTTCGGCCTGGAGGCCGGTTATCACCGCTTCGGTACGTTCGAGGAGGATCGCGACTTCCGCTTCGAGCTGGACGCGGACGGCGTGTTCGTTGGCGGCAACCTCGGGGTGCCGATGAGCAATGACTTCAGGCTGTTTGCCAGGGCCGGCGCGTTTTTCTGGGACGGTGACTCCGTGATCAACACGGTGACGCGCGCGACGCCCGACGACAGTAACTTCTACCTCGGCGGTGGCGCGGAGGTTGCCGTGACCGAACAGCTGAGCCTCGTCGGCGACTGGACGCGTTACGAGCTGCGGGATACGGACAGCGATGTCATCTCGATCGGCTTCACGCTGCGCTTCTGATCGGTCGGACGCGTTACGCTGACGCGAGGCAAAGGGTGATGCGCCGCGGTCAGGTCCGCGTAATCAGTGAGCGTTGCCCTTCAACGCATCCACAAAGCGGCTCCGCCATGCGGTGATGTCGTTTCTCTTAAGTATTGCGATCATCGCGCGATGCCGCTCCTGGCGTTCCTTGAGCGGCATGTTGATGGCGGTCGCGAGGCCGTCCGCAACATCGTCGCGGTCGTGCGGATTGACGATGATGGCGTCGGTCAGCTCGGCGGCTGCGCCCGCGAGGCTGGACAGCACGAGGACGCCCGGGTTGTCGGGGTCCTGTGCGGCAACGAATTCCTTGGCGACAAGGTTCATGCCGTCCCTGACCGGCGTTACCAGCCCGATCTCTGCGAAGCGGAAAATCCCCATCAGCGGATCGTGCGCGATGCCCTTGTTCAGGTATCGGATAGGCACCCAGTCGCTCTCTGCGAATCGACCGTTGATGTGGCCGGAGGCTTGCTCCAGTCCCCTGCGAATCTCGTCATAGGCGCGCACGCCGGTGCGCGTCGGCGGCGCGATCTGCATTAACGTGACGAGGCGCTGTGAATTCGGATACTTCTCGAGCAGGCGTTCATACGCCAGCATGCGCTGCATCAGGCCCTTGCTGTAGTCGAGGCGGTCTACGCCGATGATCAGGTGTTTGTTCTTCAGGCTTTCCTGCGTTCGACGCACCTGCCTCGAATGTACGGCGATCGCTGCCGTCTGCCGAAGCTCGTCGACGTCGATGCCGATCGGGAATACGTCCGCAATCAGTTCGCCGCCGGGCACCTTGACGCGCTTGTCCGACAGCAGCTCGCCGCCGATGATCGGCTCGCGAATGCAGGACTCAAAGGCGGCGAGGTCCCCCGGTGTGTGAAAGCCGAGCACATCGTAAGCGCACAGGCAGCGCAGCAGGTGCTCGTGCCCCGGTGCTGCGCGGAACGCCTGGTAGGCCGGAAACGGCACGTGCAGGAAAAAGCCGATGCGATTGTTGATGCCGGCCTGGCGCAACTCGCTGGCCAGCGGGATCAGGTGGTAGTCGTGCACCCAGATCAGGTCGTCGGGCTTGAGCAGCGAGGCCAGCTTGCGCGCGAAATGTGCGTTGACGCGTTTGTAGCCTTCAAAGTCCGCGTCGTTGTATTGGATAAAGTCGAGCAGGTAATGGCAGACGGGCCATAACACGCGGTTGCTGTAGCCGTTGTAGTACTTCTCGAAGTCGTTCTCGTTCAGCGGGATCGTCGCGTAGTCGATGTTTCCCCGCGTCTTTATGTCCGGCGGGCCGCCATCGCGCTCGGTGAGATCGCCGCTCCAGCCGAACCAGACGCCGCCGTGTTCTCGCAGCGCACCCAGGACCCCGACCGCGAGACCGCCGGCCGCGGGTGAGTTCTTCCGGGGAACCGCAACCCGGTTGGAGACGATAACGAGGCGGCCGCCTTCGCTCACGGATCGACCTCCGGACCCACGAGGCCTTCCTCCCAGGGCACGCTGAGCCGGACGGCGGCGTTGATGATGCCGGCCATGCTATAGGTTTGCGGGAAGTTGCCCCACAGCTCGCCGGTCTTGGGCTCGATGTCCTCAGACAAGAGACCGAGCGAGTTTCTCAGCGACAGCATATTCTCGAACATGTCCCTCGCCTCCTCCATTCTGCCGATACTGGCCAGTGCGTCGATGTACCAGAAAGTGCAGATGTTGAATGCGTTTTCCGGGGCGCCGAAGTCGTCCGGCGCGTCGTAGCGGAACAGGTGCTTGCCCCGCATCAGCGTCTTCCCGATGCAGTCTACCGTCGAATGGAAACGCTTGTCGTGTGCAGCCATGAAGCCGAGGTCGTGGATGGTCAGCAGGCTCGCATCCATCTCAGGGCGATCGAAGGACTCGGTGAAGGACTTCTGCTTGTCGTCCCAGGCGCGCTCGAGGATGACCTCGCGAATCTCATCAGCGCTCTTGCGCCAGTAGGCCGCCCGGTCTTGTATGCCCAGCTTGGCGGCGATCTTTGACAGCCTGTCGCAGGCGGCCCAGCACATGATGCTCGAGAACGAGTGCACGCGCTGGCGGCCGCGATACTCCCATAGGCCCGCATCCGGCTGGTTGTAGCTGCGGCGCGCATGTTCGCCGAGGACCTCGAGGCGCTCGAATTCAGCGACCGTGCCCGGCTTGATCAAACGCTGGTCGAAAAAGAACTGTGTTGCCGATAGGACCACGGCGCCGTATACATCATGCTGCACCTGCTCGTAGGCCTGGTTGCCGCGGCGCACGGGGCCCATGCCCCGGTAGCCGGACAGCGAGTCGACGATCAGCTCGTCGGTCAGCGAACGCCCGCTGATGCCGTACAGCGGTTTCAGGGGCTGTCCGGCCGCGTCGGCGACGATGTTCATGATGTAGCCCAGATAGCTCTCCATCGTCTGCGTCGCGCCGAGGCGGTTTAATGCCTGCACGACGAAATAACTGTCGCGCAACCAGCAGAATCGGTAGTCCCAGTTTCGCCCGCTGTCGGCAGCCTCCGGAACGGACGTCGTCAGTGCGGCGACGACGGCCCCGGTATCTTCGAAGGTGCAGAGCTTTAGTGTAATCGCCGCGCGAATGACAGCTTCCTGCCACTCGAAAGGGATGGACAGCGTGCGGGAGAACTCCTGCCAGTAGGACCGCGTTGCCCGGAAATGATGGTAGAAGCAATCGTCGCAGGCCTCGCGAATTGTCTCGTTGGGGCCGAGGATCAGGTGGATTTCGCGACTCAGCACGAACGGCGTCTCGTCGACGATATGCGTCAGCGATGCGTTCGTCGTCAGGCGCAGCGTAACGTCCGAACCCTGGTACTCGATGTGATTGCTGCCGCGCGTGAACTCGCAGGATGCAGCACCGTAATCCCTGGCAGGGCGGAGCAATAGCCGAACTCGCGGGCTTCCGGACAAGGGCCTGATGCGGCGCAGGATCATCATCGGGGCAAACATGCGCCCGACGTATCGATAACGGGGTATCAGGTCGGTGACCAGCAGCGCGCCGCCATGCTTGTCATACATCGTTGTCGACAGGATGGCCGTGTTGTTCGTGTATTCCTGCTCGCTGTGCGAGTAATCCTGCATCTCGATGCCGAACTCACCCGGCAGACCTTCGTCGTCGTCGGACCGTAACAGCTTGCTGAACACCGGGTCTGAGTCGAGCTGCGGCATGCAGCTCCAGACGATGGTCGCTTTTTTATCAACCAGAGCCGAAATCTGGCAGTTTCCTATCAGTCCGAGATCGAGGTTGCTCAAGCCAGCTCCTTGCAGTGATATCTAGGCAATGAACGATGATCGCAGCCACGTGCGCACGGCTGCAACACTCGGCAGATAATACCGGGCTTCGGTTGAGCGGCTTTCGCCGACCAACACCGACACTCCGCCGTATTCGTTTACGACTCTGAACGCGTCTTCGTCCGTGACATCGTCGCCAAGATACAGCGGATGGCGCCCCTCGAAAGGCGTGACGTTCATGAAGGTTGCGACGGCCTGTCCTTTATCGTGTGAGTTCGGTGTGATTTCAAAGACCAGTTTGCCCGCGATCAGGCGAAACTGATCACCCACCTCAGCCAGCATCTTGAGCATCTGATCCTTGCAGGGCTCTTCGAGCTGAGGCGCGCGCCGATAATGCAGCGACGCGCCACCGTGCTTCTTCTCGAGGCCGAGACCCGGGTTCGCGCTGACAAACGCGTTCAGCTTTTTGAAAGTCGATTCGGGAAACGGAACCTCGGGTGGATCCGCCCTGCGGCCATCGGGCAGACGTATCTCGGCGCCGTGGGCGCCAGCCGTCGGAAACCGGGCAGGCGCGAAGACTCGATCGACATCGTCTAAAGTTCGACCGCTGATCAGGCACAGCGCCCCGGACATCGCCTTGGAGCTGTGTCCCAGCATGTCGATCAATGAGTGGTCGGCGACAACGTCCCCCGGGTGCTCCCGGAAGTCGAGCAGCGTCCCGTCGACATCGAGGAATAAAGCCGTGGTTGCTGGGTCGGGTTTGGCTGGCGTCTTCAACACCCACGTACCCTAGCAAACCCTCATTGACCATGGAACGCGCCGCGCGGCCTAATTGCATCGCCTCGTGAGTGTCGTGCGGAATTGAGAATCGTTTCGATCCCTGCCACCCTGTCTCGATCGACCAGGGAGATACAAATGACAAGACTAATCGTCGTAGCGCTGGTGCTTTTCGCGATCACGCTAAAGCCGACTGTCGCAGCCGACAGAGAACAACGAGCCGTTCTGATTACCGGCGCCAGCACCGGCATCGGTCGAGTGACGGCTGAATTGCTGGCGAGCGAAGGCTTCTTTGTCTACGCCGGCGCGAGAAAGCAGACAGATATCGATGCACTGAACGCGATCGACAACATCATGGCTGTTCGACTCGACGTGACGAAGCAGGATGAGATTGACGCGGCGGTGGCGCTGATCGAGGCGGAAGGTCGGGGCTTGTACGGCCTCGTCAACAATGCCGGCGTGTTCGTCGGCGGGCCGCAGACGGAACTCGCGACAGACGAGTTTGAGTGGATGATGGACATCAACGTCATCGGCGTCTATCGCGTAACGGCGGCATTCGCCCCGATGATCATAGCCTCGAAGGGCAACATCACGAACATCAGCTCGATCTCCGGAATCCTCTCATCGCCGATGGCGGGTCAGTACGCGGCGACCAAGCACGCGGTAGAGGCGATGTCCGATGCGCTCGCCGCCGAGGTGGCTCCTTTCGGCGTGACGGTCAGCGTTGTCGAGCCCGGCAACTACAACTCGAGGATTGGCGATACGGCCTGGGAACGCATGAAAGACATGCCGTTTGCAATAGAGGGTGCGCTGTACGCTGACCAGGTCAGGGGCATCATGGCCTACATTCGCGAATCCCGCGATCGTTTCAAGGAGCCGGACGAGGTCGCCGAGGCGATCCTGCATGCGATGAGCAGTCACGCGCCGCTGCGCCGGTACATGGTCGTGCCTAATGCGGGAGAAGCGGCCTGGGTGATGCAGAAGGCGGCGACCGAGTTCGCCGAATACAACCAGTGGCATCCCTACCAGTTCTCCCGCGACGAACTGGTTGCCATGATCGACGATGCGCTGAGCACGCGCACGGCCGAGTCCGCCGTCCTCGAAGGCCTCGTCAATGACTTCCTGGCCAATACGAACGAACGAGACGTTCACGCGGCGTTCTGGGCGAACGATCTCGTCTACACGTCATCGAACGGTACGCGCTTCGGTAAACGCGAGATCCTGTCCGGATTCGACGAAGAGCCCGGCGTCGCGGCCGACTGGCCAGCGTACTCGGCCGAAGACATGCAGGTACGCGTGCACGGCGACACCGCGGTCGTGACATTCAAGCTGGTCGGGACACCGCCTGCCGAATCGGATGAGCCGACGAGTTACTACTTCAACACCGGGACCTTCCTGAAGCGCGGTGGCACCTGGCAGGCTATCGCGTGGCAGGCGACGAAGATCCCGGAACAATAGGCTGAATCGCCGTTCAGGCAGCATTCAGATGCCGGTCAGCTTGGGTTAATGACGATTCCCTCAGACTGCAGGCGTGGTCGAGGGAATCGGCAGCCGAAGGCACAAGGAGATCGGAATGGAAATCGTATACGCCGCAGAGAGAGACAGCATCGCCAACCTGCTCAGCAAGCACACGCAGAGCCGCGTGAATCCTGAGCAGATCGTCGTCACGGAGGACCCGAGCGAGACCGGGAGTTTCTACATCGGTTTCGATCTGGAGCGCTTCAAGCTGACACCGTCAGGCGAACTTATCGAGCAGACGCTGACCTTGCTCGACTGACATCATGAGGCGACGGAAGGGAATCGAACGTGCCTTGCTGCTCGGATATACCGGCTGCTGCGGTCGTGTGGAGCCATGCGAGCACCAGAGTCACCGCCCAGAGCCGGCCGCTCGAGTGACTCGATTTGGTGCGTTGCTGTCACCCTTTGCACCAGCCGGGCGCAGCGAGCCACGAGTTATTCGCAGGCCCGCCTCGTGTAACTCGCTGTTTTTCATTGAATTCGCGTTCAGCTGGCGTACATCCCGATTTTGGCACACTACTTGCTAACTATAGAGCAGGCGAGTAACCCCCCCGCCGGCACGGGACCGACCCCCGATTGCATCACCCCCCCGGATGCGAACACTTTGGTCTCGTGTCGGCGAACTCGCTGTTTAGAAGCCGATCGTGAACCTCGTCACAGGTTCGACGATCGAACTGCGATAAAACATAATCTTAAGAAACTTTACCCGGGCCGATCCCAAGAACGGATTACCGCAACGCCGGGAACAGACCCCGGACAGAAAGGAAACCAGCACAGACGAAACACAGCGAGGAGTAAAGTATGAAAGGACTTGGTCAGACCAGGGTCGTGCCGGTGCACAACCTCAAGGAGTTCTTTCGGACCTCGATCGATGACGTCGTCGCGAAGCAGCGCGTTTCCTTGGACCCCCAGGCGACACATTACGTCGTCAACCTGCTGACCCTGTTTGCCCGCTCTGAAGATCTTTACGAAGACGACGGCGAGGTCTACGGCCTGAGACCCCTGGCCTTGATGCTGGCTGATGCGTCCGAGACGAACTGCCCGAATGAGCGCAACTATGCTTTGCAGCGTATCGGCGATATCGCACTGTTCATCAGTGGGTTCTTCATCGACAGCCTCGCGCGCAAAGCCGTAGACGTCGACTATTACATTCACATGGGTGAAAACGCCTACGGATCGCTGTCCGAGGAGGTCCGCGGCACGGTGCGCGGCAGCGCCTTCGCCGATGTCTACAAAGAGCTCGCGCGGAAATTCCAGGTGCTCGTCGATGTGCTGAACGAGGTCCGCGACGGCGGCCAGGATTCGCCGATGGACATTCTAAGAACCTACGAAGTCTGGCTGAAGACGGGCAGCCGCCGCGCCGAGGCACAGTTGCGTGATAACGGGATTGTGCCCATCGCGGACACGCTCGGCCCGAAGCGTCACTGATGTTGTCGGAGTTGCAGCAGCGGCTGAGCGAGACCTACCAGCTCGATCATGCGCACGATGTGCAGGACTACGTCATCACCGACCCAACGCTTGCGAAGCTGATCGGCCGGGATGCCCTGCTGGCCGGCAGCGACGAGACCTTGTTTATCGCCGAGGATGAAGATGGACTGGCGCTGTCGTTATTTCTCGACAGCGAGATGCTCGATCGCTTGAACGTCGCCGACCCACTCAATGAACTGAAGCCCGGCTGCCTCGACGACCTGTGGAAGGTCCTCGAGGGCATCAGTCACTTCAACTGTGTCGCGTTCAAGGCCGGGCAGGATCGCAAGCTCAGTCTCCTCGAGCTGGAGCTGCAGGGCGAGGTCGACAAGTTCGTCAGCAGCATGCGCCTCGCGCTGGAACAGTCGGAAACGGACCTGCCAAAGTACCTGCACGGCTGGCTGTTCGACGACGTGCGCTATCACGACGAGCTGGACCCCGAGGCATTGGATCGCTATCGCGCAGCCAACGACTACGCCGCGCGCTTCTGCCACCACCTGCAGTCTTCACTGCTCGAGAGCGACGAGCAGGCTATCGCAGAGCTGCGGCAGTTCTATCGTCTGCCGATCTCCGACAAGATCAGTTACATACACAGCCAGGCCTGGTAAACGGTAGACTGGTGCGCCCGAAATCAGAGGGCGTCCGATGAAGGTCATCGTTGCCTCACAGAACCCGGTCAAGCTTGCCGCGACGCGACAGGCATTCACGACGCTGTTTGACGGAACAGACGTTGAGATCATCGCGCAGAGCGCCGAGTCCGGGGTCGCCGACCAGCCCGTGTCGGATGCCGAAACCCGGCGGGGTGCTCTGAACCGGGCGAGCAACGCCAGCGCGGCGCAGCCGGACGCAGATTTCTGGGTCGGACTCGAGGGCGGTATCGAAGTCATTGACGACCAGCTGATGGCCTTCGCCTGGATGCACGTTCGCGGCGCGAATGGCTTCGTGAGCCAGGCGCGCACGCCCAGCCTGCCATTGCCTCCCGGCGTCAAGGCGCTGGTCGATCAGGGCCTCGAACTCGGCGAAGCAAACGATCGGGTGTTCAGAACCCTGAACAGCAAGCAGGGTGGTGGCGCGTTTGGCTTGCTGACGGACGGCAAGCTGACCCGCGAGAGCGTCTACGCAGAGACCGTGCTGCTGGCGCTGATGCCGTTTGCGAACGAGCTCTACCCGCACAGCGCGCTGTAATCTGCACAGCTAGTCGCGTTTTTCTGCGGCTTTCGCTATGCGCTCCAGCAACTCGTTATTCTGCTTTTGCATCTCGTGCATGCTTCGCGCGATGTCGATCATCTCGTCCTGCAGGCGTTCGGCGCGCTCGATGTTCTCGCGCGCCATCTGGTTGATGTCGGCGGAATCGTCCATCAGTGACTTCGCCTTGCGTTGCTGCCGGTTCAGGAACATGAAGACGGAGATCAGCAGCGCGATCAGCAGGATCCAGATGCCGTAGTTCATCATGAACATCATCGGTGCCCATGCGCTCGTCACACTCGCAGGCGATGTAAAGCTCTGCTGGTAGGCTTTCGGATCGACCCAGCTATTGCGCTCAGTCGAGTAGTAGAGCGTCTGCCGATCAGCCAGCCAGTACGAGTGAAGATACGTTCCAAGCTGCTCGGGCGGCAGGTCCACGACTTCCAGTTCGATCATGCCGAAATGGGAGAACTCGGTTTCGACACCGTAGTTCTCCTGTGAGCGAATAAGGACGCCTTTGATCCTGAGCTCACCATCAAAGTCGAGCTCGGTGTCGGATAGCGCATACCTGTCGTCGCCCAGCGCCTCGAGTTTCTCTGTAGACGGCAGGCTTCGGACATACTCTTCCCACGCCGCAATCAGTGACGCACGGTCAGGCTCATTCGCGAACGCCGCCGGGGACAGCAACAACAAAAGGACAAGTAATTTTCTCATCGACCGGAATCCATAGCTACGTTCGGCGAGGTTTGCATAGCAATGCGCCCGTGTCGACGCTATGGTTCACGCTTCCGCGCCCCAGTTCTCGCGCAAACGTTCAACAGACAGTCCTATCCCGAGGAGCCGACTGGATGCGACAGCTTTTCTTACCGGCCGCGTTATTGGCGAGCTCGATGTCGACGGCTGACGTCTTGCCCGAGGACAGTACCGGCCCCTTTGCAGGCGGTTTCGGTCTGCCCGGCATGGGCGAGGGTGGCCTGCTGACCGCCGCCGGCAGGTTTCACTCGGGTTTTAGCATCATCACGGCGAGCCACGCGATCGTAGAAACGGAAGGCGACGAGTCCCTGGTCATCGATGGAGAGACAATCAGGGCCCTCATCGATGTTCGCTACGGCATCAGGCCGGGCCTCGAGCTCGGCGTCGAGCTGCCGTACGTCATGCACCAGGCCGGCAACCTCGATTCGCTGATTGATACCTGGCACGACATTTTCAACCTGCCGGAAGGCTCGCGGGACGATCGCCCGCAGGACATCCTCGATTTTACGTACAGCAACGCGATTGGCGACGTCGTGGCCTTCACAGAACGCACGCAGGGCCTCGGGGATGTGCGCCTGTTCGCGGGCCTGGATCTCGCGTCGTCCGACAATCACAAGCGCAGCTTGCGACTCAGCGTGAAGTTTCCAACCGGCGATGCGGAGGAGCTGCTCGGCAGCGGCGGCACCGATGTCAGCGTCGGCGTGTCCGGCGACATCATCGCTGCGCGCGACAGCGGTGACTTTTCCCTGTTCTACCGGGCCAACGTAACTTACCTCGGCGAGCCTGATCTGTTGGCCGATATCTACAATGACCTGGTCTGGCAGTTCTCGGCCGGCGTTGCCTATCCGCTGCATCCACGCTTTGCACTCAACGCACAGTCAACGCTGCGCACGTCTCTCTATGATTCCGACATTGAGACGCTGGGCGAGCCGGCGCTGACGCTGACCTTTGGCGGTACGATCAGGCTCACGGAGAGACTGTCGCTGGGCCTGGGCGTCACCGAAGACATCAAGGTCAATTCGGCGCCCGACGTCACCTTCAACTTAGGCTTCCGTTATCGCCCGTAGAGATTTGCGGACTAGATCGTCAGGATGACGGCGCCGCGCGCATTCCCGCTTTCGACAAGCTCGTTGCCGCGCACGATGTCATTGAGCGGCATCGTTGCCGCCGTCCGGTGTTTCAGGCGGCCTTTCGATAAGGCCCTCTCGATGTCGGCGATCGCATGGTCCTTTGCGCTTTCGGGCATGCCGTAGACGATAACGGTGCGAATCGTTATGTCCTTGTACATCATCTCGTAGAAAGGAATGCGCGGATAAGGCTCCTGCATCGATGCATAGGTCGAAATCTTGCCGCCAATCCGAAGCACCTTCGCAGACGTCCTGACGTTCGCGCCGAAGTCCACGTCGATGACACGGTCAACGCTGGCGCCCTTGTTCGCCGCGATGACCTGGGCGGCGAGATCGTCATCACGATGATTGACGACGTGGGATGCCCCCGCATCGCGGCAGGCCTCGGCATCGTCATCGTTGCTGGCCGTGGCGATCACGGTCGCGCCCGCCTGGCTGGCCCACTGGATCGCGTAGTGGCCCACCCGACCGGCGCCGCCGGTGATCAATAGCGTCTCGTCTTTGACGTCTCCGTCGGCGAACACGCAGCGGTGTGCCGTCATGACCGGGATGCCCAGGCCCGCACCGGTCTCGAAATCGATATCATCACCGAGCCTCGGTGCCCGCTGACTGTCAATCGCGACATACTCGGCGGCGGTGCCGAATCGACGTCGATGCTGCGCCTGGTAAACCCATACTTTCTGCCCGACGCGCGAGGAATCGACACCGACACCGACCGATTCGATGACGCCGGCGCCGTCGCTGTTCGGGATGATGTAGCCGTCATCGAGCAATTCGGGAAACGCGCCGGCGCGCTTCTTGACGTCAGATGGGTTGATCGCGCTTGCATGCAACCGCACGAGCACTTCGCCTCCGCCCGGAACTGGGTCGGGCCGTTTTCCTGTTTCGAGAACGTCGGCGGCTGGGCCGAAATCGTCATACCAGGCTGCGCGCATCGATGGCTCCGGTTGCGGCTGGCGGCGAGGCTCCGGTATCGTTGCCTTCGCCCGTCGCGGCAGTCCAGTCTATCACCAGCGGCTCACGTAACAACCCATGAAAACGGAACAAGTTCCCCAGGTCTTGAGGCTCAGGAAGAGTCATGAGCCTGATCCCGAGGCGCCGCCTGATATCGAGATTGGTAACCGTCTCGAGCAGGCGCAGTCGCTGCCGGCTGCCTTCGCCGCAAGCGTCGTCGCGATCGTTGTGTTCAGCGTGCTCTGGGCGATGTTCTCGCTGCTGATCAACAAGTTCTTCCCGTGGTTCACGATGCTGATGGGCGTGTTCTTAGGCTTAGCGGTTCGCCGTGCCGGTCTCGGACTCGACTGGAGATTTCCGGTGCTGGCCGCGGCCATGGCGCTGGTCGGCTCGCTCGTGGGCAACGTCATCGTGGCGGCTGCCTTCACGGCCAGTGAGCTGTCGAGCAGTACGCTGACCGTACTCGCCGACATCGCGCAACTGGACTGGGAAACGTTTCTTGACGAGGTACTGACGCCTGCCGATGCGATCTTCGCCGTGTTTGCATCGGCGATCGCCGCGTTTTATTCGATGCGGCGCCTGACGCGAAGGCAGTATCTCGCGCTCAGGCTGTGGCGCCAGAGTCTCGAACGAAGCTGAGCACCGGTCAGACCGGCATAAAGAGCGGATGCTGTGACTCGACCAGCCGGCCCTTGTAGGAGCTCAGCTGACTCTTGACGAGTCTCTCAACGTCTTTTGCCGACGCCATGACGCCCAGGAAGTACGGTGGCTTGCGGCGCAGCTGTGACCAGTCGCCTGACTTGATGATCCGGATCAGGTGCGTCATGTTGGAACGAATGGCGTCAATGTACGGGTTGCGGCCGTCGAAAACGACTTCCATGTACCGATAGGAACGATTGAACTTCAGGTTCAAACGATCGCGACTCACCTGCTGGTAGAAGAACGGGGTCTTCTTTAACAAGTCCTCACCAGACGTGTAACGAACCTTGTATTCACCGGGCCTGGTGTTCTCGACCGCGACACCACCGAGGACGAATTCGCGGTACAGCCGATCGCGGCACTTTTCCAGGTAGCAGCGGTCGGCCATCTGGGCGATGAGGTCGGCGGTGCCGATCAGGTGTCCGCAGATGACGTCGCGCGGATCGTCGAGTTCGATGTTGTCGATGTCGAGCTCGTAGCCGGTGAAATGCACGATCATGCTCGCCACGCCGGTGTCCTTCGCGAGGCCGAGGCTCGGCAGGTAACGGCGCAGGAAGTCGGCGCTGCGCGTGACGTGGTACATCGTGAACTCTGCACCGTTCCTGTAGTCGCTGTCCCTTTCCTCGTGACGGATGTAGCCGGCGTCGTGAAACAGCGAGACGATGAGGGCGAGCTGCGCGCGGTGCGGGCCCAGCCGGTCAGAAGGTTCTACACTTCGCTCATAGCCCTGGATCAGTCGCGCCGCGGCGAGCGTCATATCCAGCGTGTGCTGCTGGTCGTGATAGGTCGTGTCGCAACCGAGATAGCCTGGAAAGCGGCCGGTAAACAGCCGTTCGAAATCGTAGAAAGCCAACCACAGGCTGTCGAACGACGCTCCCGGAAACGTCGACGAGAAAATCTCCTGCACGGCCGCTCGAACAGCGGCGCTGCTGCTAACCTGGACCGTGTTGGTCACGTCGAAGTCGTTACGCCGATCGTGCGTAACGATGCTTGGCCTGGTCTCACTCACAGAATTTGTTTCAGAACTGGCTCGTCTCACCGTCGCATCATTGCTGGGTTGCCCGACCAGTTTCGAGTCAAACATGGGTCCGAATCATACACTCGGGCAACGGCGCATAAGCCGGTAATCTCGACAATATGTCAATTCAGGGAAAAAAAACCGCTTACTGTCTGAATTCTGCGACGACCGGGGCGTGATCGGATGGTCGTTCCCACCCCCGGGGCTCCTTGTCGACGTAGCTGGCAATGCAGTTCTCGGCGAGTTTCGCGCTGGCGAGGATCAGGTCGATTCTGAGTCCGGCGTTGCGCCGGAAACCGGCAGCCCGGTAATCCCACCAGCTGAACGTTTTCTCTTCCTGGTCGAAGTTCCTGAAAACATCAACAAGGCCGGTCTCGAGAACCTCGGCCAGGGCCGCGCGCTCAGGCGGACTGCACAGTACGTCCTCGCCCCACTTCTCCGGGTCGTAGACGTCCTCGTCGGCCGGCGCAATGTTGAAGTCGCCGAGAACGATGAGCTTTTCATGGTTCCGGTGCTGCTCGACCAGGAAGTCCTTCAGAGCGGCCAGCCAGCGGAGCTTGTAGTCGTACTTTTCCGAACCGACCGACTGGCCGTTCGGCACGTACAGGTTAACGATGCGCGTACCGTCGATCGTCGATGCGAGGATGCGGCGCTGCGGGTCGTCGAAACCGGGAAAATCCGTGACGGCGTCTTTGGGCCGATGCTTCGCTATGACGGCGACACCGTTATAGGTCTTCTGGCCGCTCGCAAGCGACTCGTAGCCCGCCGCAGCGATCTCCTCCGCCGGGAACGCGTCGGTCAGTTGCTTGATTTCCTGCAGGACTAGGACGTCCGGCGAATGTTGTTCGAGCCAGTCCAGCACATGCGGGAGCCGGACGTTTAAGGAGTTTACGTTCCAGGTCGCGACCTTCACGCCGCCTCGATCCCGCTCTGGCGCAGCAGCGCATCGATGCTCGGTTCGCGGCCGCGGAATGCGACGTAGGCTTCCATGAAGTCCCTGCTGCCGCCGATTTCCAGGATTTCTGTCCGGAAGCGCGCCGCGGTCTGCGCGTCGAAAATGCCCGCTTCTTCAAACGCGGCGAAGGCGTCGGCGGCAAGCACCTCCGCCCACTTGTAGCTGTAATAGCCCGCCGCATAGCCGCCTGCGAAGATGTGCGCGAAGGCGTGCGGCATCCGGTTGTACTCCGGGTGCGAGACCATCGCGACCTCATCGCGGACCTCGTCGAGCAGCGCGAGGACGTCGAAGTCGTCGCCTTCGAACTCGGTATGCAGCCGAAAATCGAAAAGCGCAAACTCGATCTGCCGCAGCATCGCGAGAGCGGCGCCGGCGTGGCGACTGTCATCCAAGCGCTTGAACAGGTCGCGCGGAAGGCGCTGTCCCGTTTCCCGGTGTTCCGAGCATCGCTCGAGTACGTCATAGCTCCACGCAAAGTTCTCCATGAACTGGCTGGGCAGTTCGACGGCGTCCCACGGCACTCCGTTGATGCCCGAGATGCTGGGATAGTCGATAGTCGTCAGCAGGTGATGCAACATGTGGCCGAATTCATGGAACAGCGTCACGATCTCTTCGTGAGTCAGGAAGGAACGTCCGTTGGCATCGCGCGGTGTGAAGTTGCAGACGAGGTAGCCGACTGGCAGTGATTCGTCGCCGCCTAAACGTTTCCGGCAGACGCACTCATCAATCCATGCACCCGTGCGCTTGCCGCTGCGCGCGAACAGGTCGGCATAGAACCCGCCGATCGGATCGCCGCCCTCGTCGCTGACGTCGTAGAAAAGAACGTCGTCGTGCCAGGTGTCGATGTCTTCACGACGCGAAAGCTTCAGGCCATACAGGCGACTGGCGAGATCAAACAGCCCGTCAATGACCTTGTCGACCGGGAAGTAACTGCGGAGCGCTTCGTTGGAAACGGCGAACCGGTTCTGCTTCAGACGCTCGAGCTCGTAGCTGACATCCCAGGCGGCGATCGGGCCTCCGGCCTGCTCGGTTAGCTCATCGATTTCTCGCTGTGCGGCCTCCTTGCAGCTTTCGGCCAGGTGCCTGAGGAACTCGATGACCTGTTCCGGCGTGTCCGCCATCTTCCGGGCGAGCGAGTACTCGCTGTAGTTGTTGAACCCGACTATTTTCGCCTTCTCGGCTCGGAGCTTGAGTATGGTCTGGATGTTCTCGCTGTTATCGTACGCGGGATCACCATGGTCGGACGCGCGAGTCGACCAGGCCTTGTAGAGCGCTTCGCGTAACGGCCGGTGCTCGGCATGCGTCAGAACGGCGTGATAGGTTGGGAAGTCGAGCGTCAGTTTCCACGTGCCGGGCTCACTGGCCTGCGCCCCGGCGCGCTCGATCACCTGTTCCGACAGCCCGGCAAGCTCACCCTCGTCTGTTATCACCAACGACCAGGCGTCCGACGCATCCTGCACATTGTTCGAGAACCTCGACTGTACGGCCGCGAGCTCCTGCATGATGTCCTTGAACCGCGCCTTGGCGCCCGGCTCCAGGTCGACACCGGCGAGTCTGAAATCCCGCAGTGCCTGCTGTACCATGCTGCGCTGTGCGCAATCCGCCGTGTCGCCAAGTTTCTCGTCGACGCGAACGAAGGCCTGCTGCAGCTGCTCGTTTTGCGACAGTTCGGTACCGTATTCTGTTAGCACCGGCAGCGCTTTTTCGTACGCGGCGCGCCACTCGGGTGAGCCCTTGACGCTCTGCATGTGACTGATCGGGGACCAGACGCGTGACAGCGTGTGGCCCATGGCTTCGAGCGGGACCACGAGTGATTCGAAACACGGGTCGTCGTAATCTTCGAGCAGGTGACTGAGTGTCTGCCGGTGCGCGGCGAGCAGCTCGTTCAATGCGGGCATTACCTGGTCGGGGTCGATGTCGCCAAACCGGGGTAAGGAAGAAGTATCGAGAAGCGGATTCGTCATGCGGTACTTGATAATGCCGGGAGGCGCCGCATGTTAGCACAGCGCGGTCGGCCCCTCGCGCGAAAAACTGGACAACAATCGAAGGAGCAGGTCCTTGACTGATCACTATGAATTGCTCGTTATCGGCGGTGGCAGCGGCGGACTCGCGCATGCACAGCGTGCAGCCGAGTACGGTGTCAAAGCAGCGGCAATCGAATCCGGACGTCTCGGCGGAACCTGCGTTAACGTCGGTTGCGTTCCAAAGAAGGTGATGTGGTATGCAGCCAACCAGACCCACCAGATGCACCACGCGGCGGACTACGGGTTCGATGTCGAGCAAAAGGGGTTCGACTGGACGACGCTCAAACGAAACAGGGATGCTTACGTTAAACGCTTAAACGGCATCTACGAAAACAACCTCGACAAGCGCGGCGTGGACTACATCAGCGGCTGGGCGAGCTTTGTCGATGCGAACACGGTCGAGGTCGGGGATCGCCGGATCACGGCGGACAATATTGTCATTGCGACGGGCGGCCGACCAATGGTGCCCGACATTCCAGGTGCCGAGTACGGCATCACATCAGATGATTTCTTCGAACTTGAAGAGCAGCCGAAGCGCGTCCTGATAGCCGGCAGCGGCTACATCGCCGTCGAACTCGGCGGCGTATTCAATGCGCTCGGCAGCGAGACGCACATCGTTGTTCGCAAGGACGGCATCGTGCGCAGCTTCGACAACATGCTTGGCGAGGAGTTGATGCAGGCCATGCGCCAGGCGGGTGTGTCCATCGATACGGGCGTCATTCCCAGCGCCGTCGAGAAGACGGACGAAGGACTTGTCGTCACGGCCGACGACGGGCGGACCTTTGGCCCCGTCGACTGCGTGCTGTGGGCGATCGGTCGGTCGCCGAACATCGAGGGACTGAACCTCGAGGCCGCGGGCGTCGAGACGGACGACGAGGGATTCATTCCCGTCGACAAGTACCAGATGACGAACGTGCCGCATATCGCCGCACTGGGGGACGTCACGGGCGCCATTGCCCTGACGCCGGTGGCAATCGCTGCCGGCCGCCGTCTTGCGGATCGTCTCTACAACGGCATGGAAGGACGGCACCTCGAGTACCACACGATCGCCACCGTTATCTTCAGTCACCCGCCGATGGGTACGGTCGGCCTGACCGAGGCAGAGGCGCGCGTCAAGTACAGGGATGACATCAAGGTCTACCGGTCATCGTTCATCGGTATGTACTACGCACTGGGCCAGGACAAGGAACGCACCGTGATGAAGCTGATCACGGCCGGGCCGGAGGAAAAGATCGTCGGTTGTCACATCATCGGCGATGGCGCTGACGAGATGATGCAGGGATTCGCCGTCGCGGTCCGCATGGGTGCGACCAAGAAAGACTTCGACGACACCGTGGCGATCCATCCGACCAGCGCCGAAGAGCTGGTGACTATGCGCTGATGGAGATCTGTTTCAGCACCGGCGCCGTATCCGGCCGGATGCCCCGCCAGATGTTGAACGACTCCGCCGCCTGCTCGACCAGCATGCCCCAGCCCATGATCGAGTTCGCCGCGCCCTGTTCGCGCGCCCATACCGAGAACGGTGTGGGCTTGAGACCGTACGACAGGTCGTAGCAAACCGTCTTCGACGATACCGCGTTCACCGGGTAGGGAGGTCGTTCGCCCTTGTACCCGGCCGACGTCGCATTAATTACGAGATCGAAGCTCTCGTCGAGCTGACCGTCGCTGAATGAACAGGCGAACACCGGTCCGTCCTCTGCAAAGCGCTCAACGATTTCCTCCGCCCGATCGATCGAGCGGTTCGCGATCAGCAGGCGTTTGGGCTGCATCTCTAAAAGCGGTCCGACAATGCCGCGTGTCGCGCCGCCCGCCCCGAGGACCAGGATCGAGCGCTGTTGCAATTCGAGCCCGAGGTTGACGGCCAGGTCACGCAGCAGGCCGATGCCGTCGGTGTTGTCGCCTCTGATCTCGCCGTTGTCGAAGGTCAGCGTATTGGCCGCCGATGCCGTCCTGGCCCGATCGGACAACGAGCTGCACAGGGATATGACGGCCTGCTTGTGCGGCACCGTGATGTTGAGTCCTTTGCCACCGGTCCGCTCGAACTGACGAATCGCGTCCTCGAGATGATCCGGCGAAACCTGCAGGAGTTCGTACTGCATGCGCTGTTGGGTCTGCAGCGCGAACAGGCGGTGGATGACCGGCGAACGACTGTGCGAGACCGGGTAGCCCATTACGCCATAGCGGTCCACGCCGTTAGACGTGCTCATCGTGCCGTCTCATTGTGGATCGGGCCGGTACCTTCAATGCACCTCTCCGGCCTGAGTTCCGATGTCGGGCTACCCAGGCTCACTCGTCTACTCGTTCATCCAGCGCGCTGCGTCAATCGAAAAGTAACTCAGTATGGCGCGGGCGCCGGCGCGCCTGATGCACAGCAATGACTCGATGATGGACTTCTTCTCGTCCAGCATACCGTTCGCCGCCGCTGCCCTGATCATCGCGTACTCACCACTGACCTGGTAGGCGAGCGTCGGTACGCCGAACTGCTCTCGCACATCCCTGATGATGTCGAGATAGGGCATCGCCGGCTTGACCATGACGAGATCGGCGCCTTCCTCGAGGTCCATGTGCACTTCTCGTAACGCCTCTTGCGCGTTCGGTGGCGCCATCTGGTAGGTGGACTTGTCGCCGCTGCCGAGGTTGGCCGATGAACCAACCGCATCGCGGAACGGCCCGTAGAAGCACGACGCGTACTTCGCCGCGTACGACAGGATCAGCGTGTGAATATGTCCCTCGGACTCGAGCGCGTCGCGAATCGCCCCGATGCGGCCGTCCATCATGTCCGACGGCGCAACGATGTCGGCGCCGGCGGCAGCGTGTGACACGGCCTGCTGGGTCAGCATGTCGACGGTCTCATCGTTCAATACGTAGCCGCTGTCGTCGATGATGCCGTCCTGGCCGTGCGTCGTGTATGGATCCAGTGCGACGTCCGTGATGACGACGAGGTCCGGGTACTTGTCCTTGATCGTCCGGACCGTTGTCTGGACCAGCCCATCGGCATTCGCGCACTCGGCTCCGTCCAGCGACTTTCTCGATTCCCCGATGACCGGAAACAGCGCGACAGCCGGAATACCGAGTGCAACGACGTCGGCCAGTTCGGCCATCAGCTTGTCGACGCTCTTACGCGTAATACCGGGCATCGACGCAACGGCCTCGACGCTATTCTCGCCTTCGAGGACAAAAACCGGGTAAATTAAGTCCGCGGGGGAGAGCGTCGTTTCTGCAACGAGATTTCGGATCTGGGCCGTGCGTCGGGTTCGACGCAGTCGAACCAAAGGGAACCGACCGGCAGGACTGATGCTCATATCTAAATCAAATAACGACAATAATTGCTGATTTTCCATGTATTTATGGCTTGATGCCATGCTTATTTCATAGTTTCGGCTCTCAATCGTAATAATTTCCGGAAAGGACCGGTCAACTCGTATGAACAACAGCAGTGACCAACTTGCCAGGCGGCAGAAGTTTGATCGGCTCGTCGCCGGCTACCACCCGGACATGTACCGGTACGCAGCCTGGTTGAGTCGAGACCGCAGCATCGCCGAGGACGTCGTGCAGGAAGCGCTACTCCGGGCCTGGAAGTCGCTGGACGCGCTCCGGGACGATGCCGCCGCCAAGCACTGGTTACTGACCATTGTTCGCAGAGAGAACGCGAGGTATTTCGAGCGGAAACGGCTCGACATGGTAGACGTCGACGATCTCAGCCCGGCGCAGGAAGCGCTGATCGCGGAGACGGAGGACGAACAGCTGAACGAAGTGCGTGAGGCTATCTACGAGCTCGAGGACGATTACCGCGAGCCGCTCGTTCTGCAGGTCCTGATGGGTTACACGACCTCGGAGATTGCGGAACTGATGGGGCTTAAGCAGGGTGCAGTGCTGACGCGACTGCATCGTGCGAGGCACAAATTGAAGGAAGTGGTTGACGAAGGGGCCGCAGCAGCGGCGGGTAAGTAGGCATGGACCCCAAAGAATACGGACAAAAAACTCCCGGAGATCCGTCCACGACGGATGGCCAGGCGGACATCGACGAGAATGCTGCATTGGATGCGGTGTTGAAGCGGGCGATGACGATCGACGTGCCGGAGCTGAAGATGCCTGAGCTGCCGGACGTGGAGACGGGCAATGTCGTCAGCCTGGCAGAACGTCGTCGCGCCCGTGCGCCCGTGTGGCTGGCGACGGCAGCGGCGATCATGATGGCGGCCGTTTTCGGTGTATACACCTACAACGAGTCGACCAGCTATGACAGCCTCACCGACGAGATCATTGCGCACATGGATCATGAGCCGTATGCGCTGGTTGTGACCGACGTTCCGGTCAACGCCAGTCGTCTGGAGAGGGTAGTACCCGCCAGCGTGGCGAACTTATCGCCGAAGAACGGTCTGATTACCTATGCAGAGAGTTGCGAGATCAATGGCAATAGCGTCCCGCACCTCGTCGTCCAGGGTGAGCGCGGGCCCGTAACAATTATTTTACTGCCGGATGAGAAGATTGACGCAGCGACACCGTTCCAGGGAGGAAACGTCAACGGCGTACTGATCCCGGTCGGAGACGGCAGCATCGCCATCATTGGCGAGGAAAGTGCCGAAAGCATGGAGCGCATAAAAGAGAGTTTTGTGGATGCAGCGAGCTGGCGGACCTGAGCTACCGGCAAGCTGGAAATAGAAAGCCCGGTCTTGGGCGAATTCCTTTAGGAGAGAGAAGCATGTCAGAGAAGAAAGTTGTAAAACCTGTTGCATTGGCCGTTGGCGCTGCGCTGGCGGGATCGTTCGCGCTTGCCGGCACCGTGAATGCCGACAGCGTCGATAACCCGTTTGCGATGTCCTCGCTGAGCGCTGGTTACATGCTCGGTGCCGAAGGCGGCTGCGGCGGCGACAAGGAGAAGGGCGGCGAAGGTTCTTGTGGCGAAGGATCCTGCGGCGGCGACAAGAAGAAAGACAAAGAAGGTGAAGGTTCCTGCGGTGAAGGTTCCTGTGGCGGTGACAAGGACAAGGGTCACGGCGACAAGGAAGGCGAAGGTTCCTGCGGTGAGGGTTCCTGCGGCGGCGATAAAGATGACGCCGAGGGTTCTTGCGGCGAAGGTTCATGCGGTGGCTCTGTCTAAGACAGACACTCTCTGAACGAGAAAACCCGCGCTCTGCGCGGGTTTTTTTTGATCGCGAGAAACAGGTCGATCCCCGACATTTCGTGACTTCCGCCTTTCGGTCCGGGCTGCTAGGGTGATCGAAAAGGTGATGTATGGCTAAGATTAAGATCCGCTGCAGCTGGTGCGAGGGAGTCAGCGACGACTATCAGCGGTACCACGATGAAGAGTGGGGAGTACCAGTCGTCGACGACAGGACGCAATTCGAGTTCCTGGTGCTCGAGGGTGCGCAGGCCGGCCTGAGCTGGTCGACGATCCTGAACAAACGGGCCGGTTACAGAAAGAACTTCGCTGACTTCGATCCTGCGAAAGTCGCTCGTTTTACCGAGAGGCGCATAGAGAAGATCCTCGAAGACCCGGGCATCGTCCGCAACCGCCTGAAGGTCAGGTCCGCGGTTACCAACGCAGCGGCGTTTATCGAGGTGCAGAAAGAGTTCGGCAGCTTCAGCAAATACATCTGGGGATTCGTTGGCGGCAGGCCCATCCAGAACGCATTCGAGAAAGACAGCGACGTACCGGCTACCTCCCCGGAGTCGGACGCGCTTAGCAAGGACCTCAAATCGCGCGGCTTCAATTTTGTCGGCAGCACGATCATCTATGCGCACATGCAGGCGACCGGCATGGTCAACGACCACGTCGTCGATTGCTTCCGACATGCTTACTGCGCCCGACTCGGGCGAACGATGAAACCGCTCTGACACGTTAAACGATTCGCCGAAAGCCGCGACGGCACACGCGTCTGCGTCAGCCGACGGGCCGAGCCGGCATCCGTGCTAACCTGATAAAAAAAAGACCTTGGGGATAGGCTTATGTCAGAGTCAACAAAAGTGCCGGTGTCGTTCTGGGTCGTGTCGGGCGCCGCGCTCGTCTGGAACCTGTTTGGTCTGCTCGCGTACTACCTGCGGGTGTCGGCGACGCCCGAGATACTGGCGGAGATGTACAAGACCGAGGCCGAGCTCGCCTTCATGACCAGTATTCCGGCCTGGGCGACGGGCGCGCAGGGCCTCGCGGTCACAGCGGGTGTGCTGGGCTGTCTGCTGCTACTGCTTCGCAAGAAAGCGGCGAAAATGCTGTTCATCGCGTCGCTCGCTGGGATCCTCGCGCAAAACGCCTATGGCTTTATCCTCGGCGATGGTATCGGCGCGCTCGGCGTGGGCGCGATTGTGTTGCCGATCGTCGTCATCGTTGTCGCGATCGCGCTGGTCATTTTCTCGGCAAGAGCAATCGAGAAGGGCTGGTTGAAGTAGCGATCAGTTGCGCGTTGCGCGGTACTTGTCGTATCGACCATAGAGTGTCCTTGAGGATGCCTTTGTCCAACTTAGAACGTCGGCCTGCTCTACAGAGCTACCTACCCTCCGGAGTAAACGGGCTTTTTCCTAAACACTTCGCAAGTCCAATAGCTGTTCGAAATTTCCGGCCATCATTTGCTCTTCGGCACCTAGCAACATCCAAACAGGGTCAGACTGTCCAATGGCGACTTCCGCTTCACCTCCAAAAGCAGCCGCTTGAGCGGCCGCTTTCGGAGTATGATCTAATTCTGCTTCAGACCGATTCCGGCGCTTCGAGAATCAAGTAAGGCAATGACGGATAAGTATCCGAAACCGGCCGTTCAAACTCTGACCAACGATCACGTGTCGCAGCTTTCGGCGCAAAGAGAGTGGGTTGCGGGTCACTTTGATGACGCGACGCTGTATCAAGACATATCGAATAAGCTGCGAGTCATGCGACGATCCTTGAGAACAAATGGGTCGATCCGTCAGAGACGGTCAAGCTTCAATGTCTGGGGGTGGCGTTTGGCGATGCGCTCGCCGAAACTGTGGGACTCGATTGGGTTACGTTCTTGCTAGAGGGAGATGAGGGGCCGGGACTCAGGTTTGAGGAGACATCGTTGTTCATTCACCCACTAACCATGATTTCCAAGAGAGTCGAAGCTGGCGAAAGCGTAGATGTTGTCGAGTTGTTTCAGGAGCTCGCGCATCAGATCGAACAGCTCAAGGGTCAAGTGGACTAGAGTTGAGCGTCTGGCTCTGGCCGAAAGAGGCCTTAGTGTAAAGTAGACTCAAGCGATTGGAGCGCTGGCGGCATTCTGGGGATTTGAAGGAGCTAAAAATGTTCGTGGAACTGATTTCTATAATTCTCTATGCGCTCTCAATTTGCATCAGCCTTACGTTGATCTGGGGAGTTCCGATCTACATGATCTATCGGGAACAGCACGTTCCTGAGAACGAAAAGCTCTTATGGATAGTCGCTAGCATTTTGGTGCCTTGGGTTCCTTTCCTTGTGTTCATGTTTATAGCTCCAGTGACAAGGGCTCAGTCGCGGTAGTGGCGGCTGCATCCGGGCGGAACCAGCCACCCTAGTGTTTTGAGGTAGACTGACGGCTTCTAACCCTTTGCGGAAGTTAGTAGCGCGGCTTTCCCGAGCTCATTTCTAGGCAAAAAAGCGGACATTCGTTCCTTGAAATGACCTACACTGTAGTTACAATGTGCTTATGCCAGAGCTCACGTTCGAATGGAACTCTCGAAAGGCAGCTGAGAACCGGCGAAAGCACCGCGTGTCTTTTGAAGAAGCCAAGTCCGCATTCCTCGACGAGAACGCGCGTGTCATAGCTGACTCCGAACATGCTGACCACGAAGATCGGTTTATTCTGTTAGGTCTGAGTATTCAGCTTCGATTGTTCGTTGTCGTCCATTGCTACCGTGAGTCGGAGAATGTGATCCGAATAATCTCGGCGAGAAAAGCCGATCCTTCGGAGCGACGTCAATACTCGGAGTTTGTGTCATGAAGAGAAAGTACGACTTTTCAAAATCAGTAAAGAACCCTTATCTGAAGAAGCCAAAAAAACAGCTGACGATTCGTTTGGATGAGGACACGATCGAGTACTTCCGAGGCCTTTCCGATGACAGCGGAATACCCTATCAAAGTCTGATCAATCTCTATCTTCGCGACTGCGCAGCGGAGAACAAGAAACTCCACATGAAGTGGGACCGATAGTGGCCGAAAAGAGTCGGCCAGGCTAATTGATGTATGATTTCTGCCCTTGACCCTTTGCAGCCGTTGAGGAAATCGAAATCCCCTTTTAGCACGCATAATGAACAAACAGAAAAATCGACTTTGCTGAGCCGGCGAGCAAGACTGTTTCTGCTAGTTTGTTTCGTGTTGTCGAGCCATGTTGCCGCTATCACGCTTTGGGAGGACCTGCCCGGAGAATCGTCTATAGATTCAATCGGTATTGTCTTCATCGCAATTGGCCAGTGGCTCTTGATGACGGCTTGGACGTTCGTGATTTTCGGTGTCTTCCTCAAGCTGCTGTTTGCATTGGGTCATTGGATCTACGACAGTTTCTACAGATTTCCCTCGCGAAGAGATTAGTCGATCCAACGGCTTCTATTAGCCGTACTGAGATGGCGGAGTGGATCTTTGCTGATCGACCGCTATGCCCCTGGAAGCCGCCAGTCGCCTGGTTTGAGGTAGCATTTCGGCTACGGACCCACTGCGGCCGCTCGCAATACATCGCAATTGCTGGGTAGCATGCGGCATATTCGAGAACCAAATGCTAGTTAGGCGACTACTTGGAGACGGGCACATGAATCTTACGCAGGAGGATCTAAGGACTATCTCTCGCGCCAAGTTCAGTGAGAAGGCCTGGAAGATCGGGCGCGTGATCAACGTTACAATCGGTATTATCGCTATCGTGTTCGGGTTCTGGCTCATAAGTAATACGGACATTGTTCTAAATCCTCTATCTCACTGGATTATCCAGCCCATCTTTATTCTTGCCGGAACGCTCATCGGATACACAGTCATCCAATGGGAAGATAGAGGGCGGCAACTGCTATTGAGACTCGCATCCGAAACGGATGAAGATTCCGCCTAACACAGCGCTGCACTTGCACCCGAGTCGCATCGGACCGGCCGGTTCGGGCCGAGGACAGCCGCACGCAGATAAGGACACCCTTTGCTGCTTAGAAGACTTAGGAGCGTTTCAAGCCTGTGGTTAGTAAATGTAGCTACATGGTGCCTGTACCGATTCAAAACGGAAGAAAAAGCGCGTTCCACTTTTGAATTCTTGCTCTACAGATATCTCGTAATCCTTCCAGTGCTTGTGGTCGTAGTCCCGCTTATCTTTTTTCTGAGCTGGATACGGACCCAAAACGGACTGGTTCTTTTGCTGGCCATGGCATTGATTTCCTTTCTCTCATATAGGATGACAGTCGGAGTCTATGAGACTGATAAGGAAGAGATTTGGCGCAGAAGCCGGAGGCGGCTAAAGAGTTCGAAGGGAGTACCCAGTACAGCGATGATGGCCACGTTTGCGCCGATTGGGCTGATGCTGTTGGTTATTGCCGCAATCATCGGCATAGTAAAGAGACTCCCATGAAATCGTCCGCCCGCATCCGGCCGTACTGAGACGGTCGCCAGGTTCAGGCTTGTATGTCCCCTTTTGCCTGCCGTTGGCATGATGGTAGGCGCCGTGGGCTGTTTCTCGCACAAATCGTCGTTCTCTAATCACAAAAGGCAAGAGATGTCGGCTGAAATCGGAAGTGGATACTGGTTCAAGTCGTCTGATTTTGAGGTCGAGCCGGGTGAGGACGAGGAAACCAATCCTCGTATGTACGGGCGCCAAGTAGCCACTTGGCCGCACTGAGCTGCGCCAGGAGGTGTTTTCACGGGAACTGCACTACCTCGTTGCATCTACGATACGAAATCGGCCAAAAATCGCAAACGTAAAATCAACGGTTTTCAGAATGGAGTTTTTCAACAGAATGGGCCGCAAGCCGCCATCCAGGCGTTTTGAGTTAGGATGACTCCTACTGACTGCGGGTTCAATCGTCGACGCAACCTAAAGCGGACTTTTGGACAGCCGGGGAGATTCATAGTGTTTTCCCAAGGAGTGAAGATGAGACTGCTTGCGGCTATACCACTTCTGCTTGTGTTTTCCGCTTGCGACGATGAATCGTCTAACGCCCAAACTGAACTCGTCCCCAAAGAAAGTGTTGCTGAACAGTCCGCTCCGATTAATTCTCACCGCTTTGAAATGGTCTCGACCGATCGGAATGAGCACGGCGAGCGCTTGTCTGCGGTACTCGGTTGCATTGGGTGCCACAAGCTCGACCTTGCCGGAGAAGACTGGAGTGATCCCGATTGGGGCGTAATGTGGACAGCAAATCTCACCCATAGCGCGGCTGCTTTCTCGGAGCACGAGCTGACCGCAATGATCGCCGAAGGAAAGCGTCCGGATCGCGCGCTGATGGATATGCCCTCGTATCTCTTTTCGGCGCTACATCCCGATGATCTTGCCGCGCTTGTCGGTTATTTGAAGACACTCCCTGTCAAAGGCGTGCAACACCCAGATCCGACCATAGGCCCGAAGCTCGCTGAAGAAATCGCGAGCGGGACTTTCAAAGACTCTGTGCGACAGGTTGCCGAAATGAAGAACAAGGCGCCGCCTGATCTGGGCCCCGAACACGCAGTCGCGCGATACATTCTGCGCGCTACCTGTGCGGAGTGTCACGGCATGAATCTTCAAGGCAGAATCGAACCGATGCTGGACGCCCCGCCGCCGCCAAACCTACGGATTGTGGCCGCCTATTCGGCCGAGGCCTTCTCCACTCTGATGAAGACCGGCAAGCCTGTAGGAGACCGCGAGCTGAAAGTGATGGGCGGCGTGTCTCGCGGTCGCTATTCACGTTTTACTGACGGCGAGGTTAAGGCGGTGTACGACTATCTCGCGGAACTGGCGCGACGAGGCCCCTGAATAATCGCTCGATCCGCTTCTGGCCGAGGCTGTGTGAAAACTCTGCTCACTTTATAATCGTGCTTTCCGCTTGGGAAGCATGCTATGAGCAAGTTCATCGAAGGCCAGGACCGCAGTCAGGGCACGCTATTCCCCGAACGCCTCGACGACTACGTGGAAGAAGACAGCCCGGTTCGGGTGATTGATGTGTTTATCGATGACCTGGATATCTCGGGACTGGGCTTCAGGACTGAGCTGGCCGCAACCGGCCGTCCCCGTTACCACCCGAAGACCCTGCTGAAGCTGTATGTATACGGTTATCTGAACCGGG
>JASJBE010000065.1 GCA_030066655.1 Woeseiaceae bacterium
GGTCGTCGGCTATTTGAGCGATGACGAGTCGGGACTGATTACCGCGCCGGGTCAGCTGTCCTCGCACTACGCGCCCAACGCCACGTTGCGACTGAACGCAAAGCGGCGAGGCAAGAACGAAGCGTTGATCGGCTTCGGCCCGAAGGCACCGAGCAACGCGCTGAATCTGTCGAAGAAGGGCGACACGGCTGAGGCCGCCTCCAACCTGTATCGACTGCTGCGTGAGGCCGACAGCCTCGGCGTGGACAGGATCGCCGTCATGCCGATACCCGATACGGGGCTCGGCGAAGCCATCAACGACCGGCTGCAGCGCGCAGCCGCGCCGCGCGACTAGCGGACGTGCGCGTGCGCCCTGCAGAAAACCCATACCGTCGGGCGAAGGCGTGATCGAGAATCTGGCCATTCGCCGGAGCACACCCGGAGACTTCGCCGGTATCGAGGCCATTTATCCACTTGCGTTTCCGGACGAAGATCTGCTGCCGGTCGTGCGCGACCTGCTCGCCGACCCCGACATAGCGCTGTCCCTCGTCGGCGAGATGGATGGCGCTCTCGTCGGACACGTCATCTTCACTCGCTGTTGTGTAGACGGGAACACCTCATGCGCCTCGCTGCTCGCCCCACTCGCGGTGACCCCGTCCCATCACGGGCAGGGTATTGGCAGTGCGCTGGTGCGCTTCGGCCTGAAGATAATGCGCGACGGTGCCATCGACATCGTGCTGGTCTTAGGTGATCCCGCCTTTTACGGCCGGCTGGGTTTCGCGACGGAGTCACGGATTCAAGCGCCGTACCCGCTGCCGGTAGAATGGGCGAGCGCCTGGCAGTCTCAGACACTGGGCGATTCACTGGACGATTCGCCAACAACCCCAGCAGGCACGCTGCAGGTCCCGGCGCAGTGGCGGGATCCGGCCCTGTGGTCGGAGTGATGGAACCGGGAGCCCGCTGACGTGACGATAGAAATCTGGCTGCTTTACGTTGGCACGGTCCTCGTCTTCATGAGCACGCCGGGGCCGAGCCACCTGCTCATGCTTTCCGTCAGCATGTCCAACGGATTCCACCGATCGTTGGCGACGGCGGCCGGCGATCTGACGGCGAACGCGATACAGATCCTCTTGGCCGGGCTTGGCCTGGCCGCGGTGGTTATCGCATCAAAGCATGGCTTCACGATCATCAAGTGGGCCGGCGTCCTGTACCTCGTCTGGATCGGTCTGCGCCAGATCATCGCTTCGATGCGGCGAAACGGCGATGCGACAATCGCGGCCGCCGTGTCACTGAAGCAGCTCTGGCTGCGCGGCTTCGTCACCTCTGCGGCGAATCCCAAGGCCGTCGTTTTCTTCGCTGCCCTGTTTCCACAATTCCTTAACCCGCAACAAGCGTTGGCACCGCAGATCGCGATCCTTGGCATCACCTACATTCTTATCGACGGGTGTTTTCTCGCGGCCTACGGCAAGGGTGCGAGCTGGATCGCCGAAAGACTTAAGGACGGGCACAAGGCCTGGGTCGAGCGTGCATCGGGCGCAGGGATGATCCTGGCGGCGGTACTTCTCGGCCTCAGAGATAACGAGCCGTCTCGATAACCCGCAAAAGGACGCGGCTGGGTATAGTGATTCCGCTTATTACTCATGGCTCCCTGAACAGGAGCGAAGGTACCGCCGCCCGGTTCAAAGAAACCCATCCAGTTCGTCGAGTACACGCTGTGGTGCTTCAGTCTGCGGATAGTGGCCGACGTCATCGAAGCAAACAGCGACTGCCGCCGGCACCATGGTCTTGAAGTATTCATACAGGTGACGGCCCGAGACGGGATCGGCGCCACCGTTGATTAGCTTGATCGGGACTGTCGACTGCTGCAGCGCCTCTACCCAGCGCGCGCGGTGCTGGTGCCGGTTGGCGATGTAGTGCAGCAACTTGTGTGCGAGACGGTGGCCGCCCTGATGCGAAATCAGCTGCCAGAAGTCATCGAGCTCGGCCTCGGTCGGCTTGGTGTCAGCGCCGAACACTCTGGAAAAGTTCTCGCCGAAGCGCTCGCGATTCATCAGCCAACCGACGAGAAAACCCAACGGGCTCGTGCCGACTTTCTGGATCGGAAGCATTCGGTGTTGCTCGGGAAACAGCCCGCCATTGAGGAATACAACGCGACCGAGCCGCGCTCGCGCGGAGCCCTCATTCGAACGCGCCAGCAATTCCTGACCGACGGAGACACCGTAGTCGTGCACCAGCGCGTCGTAGTCTTCGACGCCGAGGCTCTCGAGAATCGCTTCCTGCAGGTCGGTCTGACGGTGAATGGAGTAACCGGATGCCGGCTTGTCGGACAGGCCGAAGCCGAGCATGTCGCAGGCGATCAACCGCCTTCGCGCGGCGAGCGGCGCCCAGATACGGTGCCAGTCCCACGACGAGGTCGGATAGCCGTGCACGAGCAGGAGGGGCCGGCCCTCGCCTGCCGTCCAGACGGCGACACGATGGCCGTCGAAGGACTCGTACCGGGCAGCGGCCGTCCAGTCGCCAAGGCGAACACCCGCAGTAGGATCGGCAGTAGTAACGGTCAGGTTCTCGTCAATCTGATGCTGTAACTGTACCACCCGCGCTGAGCCGCCAGGCGCGAAAGCCCCGACAGTGCTCTCGCTCTCGGCATTTGGGCGGCTCAGGCTTCCCGCAACTCGTAGACGAACGCCTGAACAGACTCGCCATTCGACAGCGAAACGGCGGCGAGAACACGTCGATAGTCTTCACCCTCAAACTCGTCAAGCTCAGGCCACGCGGCGTCGAGGCCCCCGGACCGGAACAGGTAGCCGCTGATCTCCTGACCCTCGTCATCGAGAATCACGGCCGGAAAGCCGATACCGGCCCCCCAGCCACGGTCCAAGAGCGTGCCGCGAATACTGCCCTTGATCCATTGCCCGCCGATACGCTCCAGCCGGAAGGCGTTCTCCTTGCTGGGCTGCAAAGATCCGTACACAAACAACCCTGTAGTCATGGTGACCTCCAGGCGCTAATCGAAAAAGACACAAACAGTCCCGCACTCACAGTTCCCTCCGACGCCGGAAGGGATACGACTCGTTTATCACGGTGGATGCGCTGGCGCGGGCAACTACTGTAGTGATGAAACTGGTTAAAGATTATCTCCAGAGTCTTGCAGTGGAGTCGTCGCTAAAAAATGCCGACTCTGAGCCTCCGAGGGTAGGGGTCACAGGTTCGGATCTTGCTGTGCGCGCCATAAATACCTTTGTGAAATCCCAGCAGATATGTGACGCATTCAGATTTTGTCTCATGTCCTTCGCTTGGAGCAGAGCAAAAAACTGGCGCAGAACAGACAAGACTTATGGCCTGGAGTCTGAAGGCGCTTCGACATGCGAAGAGAGAGCTACGCTACGTCATTCAGCGCCTTTTTTTGCGCCTGGCGCCGCAGACAAAACAGAAGAAAGCCCGAACATCGGTTCGGGCTTTCCTCTGAACGGAGCTCAGTTGTTGGTCAGAGCGCGAATCGGCGACGCCAACCAACCAGCAGCAAGCCAAGGCCCATCACCAATATTCCGAGAGTGCCCGGTTCGGAAACGGCTACCGGATCGCCTGGTTTAAGGATAGGGTCGTTGTTCGGATCCGTGTCCTCCGCGAGGCGGTTAGAAAGCAATGCGTAGTCAATGCCGTAGAAATCACCGGAACCCGCTCTTGTGATCTGCACCGTGAGCGAACCAAGCGCGTTGATGGAATCAAGAACGTCCTGCTGCAGATCGAAGAAGCGGACCACCGTGGTCCGGAAACCATCGTTGAACGCCCAATTCTGCTCGATGCCGTTGTACGTTGTTATGAGCGGTCCGAAAGTGCTTGCCTGGAAGTCAGCCATGTCGAACCACATACTGCCCTCGGTCCAGCCTGTGCCGAGATTCTCAAAAATGAAGGTAGCAACCTCGCCTGGTTGAGGTCCGAACCCCGGATGCGCAGTGCTGTAGGTGTCCGTGAACTGGGCACCGTTGGTTGCCGCCTTTTCGTCGTCGCTGCGCCCATCGTAGCCGGCATTAAAGGGGTGATTTCCATTGTCTGGCACTCCGGCACCGTAGCCGTCGTTGTCACCGATGATAATCACGTCCGACCAGGCCGGAGCCGCCGCTAGCGTAAAAAGTATTGCGAATAGAACACGAGTCTTCATAAATCCTTCCCCATTTTCGGATTGTTTGCGCTAGACCCTCAAAGTCTATAGCGAATTGCCGCTAATCGACGTATTCGAAAACTGTGAGTGCGCTTTAAGTCTCTCTCACGACTGTGGATGCAAATGCTGTGCCAAAAAAGAAAAGCCATGATGATCAACAACTTGCCAAAGAGCCGCAACGCGCTATGTAAAATATCCCGACAAACACACAGATGATCGGTCCAATCAGCATCTCTAGAAACTGTCAGCGGTTTCGACGCGCGGCTCGGCTGGAAACAAAGCCGGTCTACCCAGCCTTGACGTCTGGTGGCGGCATGGGCCAGCGGCACACCCCCGAACGCTTGAATCCGGAGACGATAAACCAGCCTCGCCCGGCCCCGTATCGTGCTCTGGACTCGCACTCCCTCTTCAGCTGCAAGTGGTATCGTGGCGACCGAGCCAACATGAGACACTCTCGCCGCGAGGACATATACGTCGACCGCGGCCGTCACAAACTCCGGCGGTTCGTCCAGCGTCATCGATACCGACGGAGAGCGTGACGACTATCGGCGCGGTCTCGGAAAGAGCCATCGCAGGAATCTGAGGCGCTGCCTCCGCAAGATGGAGGTAGCGTACAGCGTCGAATTTAACGTTGCGCAGCATATCCACGCGCTGGGTAGAGCGTTTGAAGACTATGTCCAAGTGGAGTCCGCGAATTGGACGCATGACACGGGCTCGACATTGGAGCAGGAACCCGATTCGTAACACTGCCACCAGCCGATCAGCTACAGCCTGTGGGCGGACGGAGAGCCATCGGCAGTCTAGCTAGTTCTGGGCGGATACTCGGAACGAGCGTGTTGCACGCAAGATCAGCTACGACGGAAAGTTCGCTCAGTATTTTCCTGGGCAAACCCTCTTGGAATTCGCAGTCCGAGATGCATTCTCCGCAACCCGGTTTACACAAACACAAGTAACTCGGTACTCATACGTCTTCCTCCCGCAGCGATCGCGACAGGATCAGGTCGTTCTGCGGATCCGTCCCCATGTAGAATATCTTGCGGCCGAATTCACTGAAGCCCCAGCGTTCGTAGAATCGGATGCCGCCCGCGTTATTCTCCCACACCCCAAGCCAGACGTTGTCGAAACCAGCCGCCTTTGCCGCGGCAAGGCATTCCTTCATCAAGGCGGACCCGATCCCCTGCCCGGTCGCCGCCTGGTCTGCATACAGGCGCTCGATCTCGATGGAGTTCTCTGGCAACACGTAACCGCTGACGCCACCCACGCGAAGTTTCGCATAACCGACCGGGGCGGCGTCTCCATCACGGTATGCCAGCAAGAATGTGCTTGCCGCATCGAGCAACTCTTCATGAACCCGCTGCTCGTTGAAAGATGCTTCGATGTACTCCTCGATATGCTGCGCCTCGTTGTCGGCGGCGAAGGCATCGTGGAAGCTTCGCCGCGCAATGTCGGCGACCGCGAACGCATCGTCCGATGACGCGGTAGAGATTCGGTAGCTTTTCGGCATGTCAGTCATGTGCGGACAGAAGGCAAGCGATGGACCTTGCGATCGGTGACGGAATCGGGCTAGTCGCGAACCTCTGCGCTCGCATCACGCAGCGCCTTGAACTCACTGCCGTCCGCCCAGTTGGGCCACGCCCCGCTGCTGCCGAGTCTTTCGGCGACCGCGTAGATCAGCTCGGCATCGCGAATCATGCCGCTCAAATCCCAGTCGGGTGAGTATTCATCGCTTTGCTGGTGATAGTCGTTCGCGGAATAGTCCGCTCTGATCTGCGCGGCCCGCTCGGTGCCGCCATCGACCAGGTCGCTGCCCGAGCGGAAGCTGACGGCCGGTACGCCGGCCTGCGCGAACGGGAAATGGTCGGAGCGGAAAAAGCTGCCCGCTGCCGGGTTGGGGTCGGGCGAATAGCGTCGGTCCAGCTTGGCCGCTTCTTCGGTCATGATGTCGAGCAGACCGAGCTTCGCGCTGCCCGAGATAGAGAAATCCCTTGTCGGGCCATGCACGCCGGGTGCATCGGTGTTGATCACGCCGACCGTCGTCTCCAGCGGATACAGCGGATTAGCGGCATAGTACTTCGCGCCCAGAAGCCCGCTTTCCTCCGCGCCGACGGCAAGGAAAACCAGGCTGCGCCCGGTGCCTCCGGCCTCGACGAATGCCCGGCCCATTTCAATCATCAGCGCCAGTCCCGTCGCATTGTCGATCGCGCCGTTGTAAATCCTGTCGCCCGTCTCGTCGGGCTCGCCGACGCCTAAGTGATCGTGGTGACCGGTAAAGAGGATGTGCTCGCCGGGCCGCTCGGTACCCGGCAGGATGCCGACGACGTTCTTCGCGGCGATCCGCTCGCTGCGGGAGACCAGGGTGGCATCGATGGTCGCGCCCATCTCCATCGGCTGGAAGTCACGCCGCTGCGCCATGGCCTTGGCGTCTTCATAGCTCGTGCCCGCTGCCTCGAAGATCCGGCTGGCGATATCGACATGCATCCAGCCCTGCAGCGCCGTATGCGCCGCCGCGGGATCCTCGCGGACAATGTCCAGCGTCACGTCGTTGCCGTTGGCGATGACACCCCACGGATAGCTGGCCGGCTCGGTCTCGTGGACGACCAGTATGCCCGCCGCGCCCCGTCGAGCGGCCTCCTCGTACTTGTAGGTCCAGCGACCGTAGTACGTCATCGCCTCGCCGCCGAAATCGCCCTCGCCGACTTCGAAATCGGGGTCGTTGACGAGCGCGACGATCACCTTGCCCGTCACGTCCACGTCTTTGAAGTCAGACCAGTCACGCTCTGGCGCGTGAGTACCGTATCCGACGAACAGCAGGGGTACGTCTTTGAGCTCGACCTTTTCCATGCCGTTGACGGGTGAGCGCACGGCGAGATCCTGGTCCTGCACCATCGCGACGCGTTCGCCGCCGATGTCGATGGACAGCTGCGGATCTTCAACCATGGTCGATCGATTGAGGATCACATCCTGCGTCCAGGCGCGCGTGCCGTCGGATCGCAGGTCACCGCCCGGCTGGAGCCCCACGCTCGCAAAGGCGCCAGACAGGTAGGCGACCGTCTTGTCCTCGCCCGGCGTACCCGGCGCGCGGCCCTCGAACCAATCGTCTGACAGGGTGCGGATATGCTGGTCGATGCGCTCAATGGAAAAGTCCTGCGCGGCGACTGGGAGCGAAGCTGCAAACGCGATGGCGCCGGCAGCGACAAGCAAGCGGTTCATAAAGTTCTCCTGAAAATGGATCGCCACGACCTTGTGGATCGGGGATTCGGTCGAATGGCGTCAGTCCGTTTGAATGTATGCCGCACGCATAGTGCACATAAACGGCCATAATGTCAGGGGCGAAGGCGTCGGAGCGAGTCAAAAGCATGCCGAAATGCGCAATGTGCGAAGTGCTCGTCCTCGAAACCGACGAGCTTGACGTCATGCAGCGGATCGGGGCGCTGCTACCGCCAGAGATCAGTCGGTCGGTTGGCTAGTCCAGCCGAAACCCGGCTTGCGCCAAAAGCGCCGCATGGCGGTCGAAGTCTTCCCGGCCCTCGTAGCTCATCACGACTTCGAATTTTCCGGTATCGCGGCGGAACCAGTCGAGATTCAGATCCGGGGCGCTGGCCTCGAGGCGATCGATAAAGGCAGCAGCGCGATACGGCTCACCGAAGGTAACGAGCGTGGACTGTCCGAGCGCCGAGTAGAGATGCTCGCCAACCTGCGACTTCATTCCACGCGCTTTGCCGTCACCGAGCACGTAATTCAAGTGGCGATAGATGTAGCCGGAATACCAGCGCGCTCCGGAAGGAATCTCGGTCGCCCGCGGCGGGATTCGGTTCGGACCGTAGTTATAGGCGGCCAGCGCGAGGTGCAGGTTGTCGTCGTAGCGTTTCAGGAGCTCCTTCAGGTAACGGGTGCCGGCTTCGATATTCGTACACGGATCGTAGAGTTCGCTGAGGCGATGAATGCCGAGGTGCCTTGCAGTCACGGGCCAGAGGATCTGCATAACCCCGTGCGCGTTGGCCCGGGATCGCGCCGCGGGCTCGAAGTCGCTCTCGCCCCGTGCGACGGCGAGCAGCAGCGTTTTCGGCAGGCCGTGCGCTGCTGCCGCTCTGTCAAAACAACGGTTGTGCGGAAAGGTGTAGGCCGGATCGAGGTGCGAGTTCGTATCGAAGTATATCTGCCAGGCGCGTTCGAGGTCGGTCGGCGTTTCGGCAGCGTACGCACTATTCCACAGCGACAGGACCGCGAATATCAGTAGGCAAGCGATGCGCATCACGGCTGACCCGGCAGCTCGAGGCCGGTTGCCGCAGAAATCGTCGACAGGTTCAGGTCGATTTCATCGTTGTTCGAGTAAGCGAACGCGACTTCGTAGACGCCGGGCTTGAGTTTGACGACGCGGTAATCGAGACCTGTCATGCGCTGCAGTTGGCTGACGAAACCCTCGGCAGCAACACGGCTTCGGAACGGACTCCAGAATGCGAACCACTGTGGCTCGGGATCCAGTCGTGCGGGCGAGTGGTTCGTAGACGCGTCGGCGGCGCCCGCTGCGAAACCGGTCGCGACGCTGTTTCGATGTCTATCTGCGTCATCGATCGGATCGACGTCGATGTCTCCCGGGTTGGTGGGATCGACGATCGGCGCATCGCCACTCTGCGCCAGGGCCGGCTCCTCCAGCAGGGCCGGCAAGTCGGATCCGGCGTCCACGTCATCGTCCTGTCCGAATGGAGGCCGTGCCTCCGTATCGGCGGCGATGCCTTCGACCTGTTCGGCGTCGACTGCGTCCACCAGCGGCGGGGCGACAGCGGGCGCGGGCCGCTCTGCAGTGAACTGCGGAATGCCGACAAACCAGATCAACAAGACGATGGCAATGGCGGCTCCGCTAATGACTCCCAGCATTCTTATCATTCATTCAAACCTAGTAGATCGGGTTGACCTCGAGCGCGCGCCATTGCGCGCGCTGTCCCAGCGCCAGCATCAGTTGTGACAGGCGGTCGAGCCACTGCTGCAGCTCGATACCCGACAGGCCGGCTCTTGAACGACCTGCACAGGCAGCAGGCAGTTCGTCAATAATGCTCGCGACGCGTCGCGCGTCGTGCGCATTGTCGATTGCGATCGCGTAGTAGGTCGTATTGGTCGGGCTCAAGAGCCAACGGCCTGGCGGTACCGAGGAGCGCACTGGTCCGGTATAGCCTGGGACCGGGAACAGCGCGGAATGCCCGCGCGTCACGACCCGCGCGGCGGACCGCGCGCGACAGGCATCGTCACCAAGCCGCTTCAGGCCGCGACCCACAGTGTTAACGAGGGTATAGACGATGATGTCATCCGAAGCACGTGCCTGCAGTACGGAACAGTCTCGATCGCGACAATTGCTGTCTCGGTACACCTTCAGCGGCTGTAGGAGACGGCGCGGCTCACTGCCGGGCATTTCGACGCCCTGAATGCGAGCGGCCCGAGACGTTGCGCTGTGTTGCTCGCGCGCCGGCGCCAGTGCATTCGCCGCAAGAGCCGCCTCGTCGGCGCCGTTTGCTCGGGGCAGGTTAACGTAGACGCTGCGACTGAGGCTGTCGAGATCGGCATCCCTCGAGAGTGGCGTAATGCTGAGCCAGTACTGATGCAGTCCGCCTGCAATGGGATGCGCTTTGCCGTGAACCTCGGCATTGGCGGCACCGGGTTCACCTGTCAGGGCCAGCGCGTTTTGCTGGTCGAGATTTCGCGCCGCGAGCGTAACGGCACCGGGGAGTACCTCGTTGCTGCCGTCGGCATCGCTGTCGAGTGAAACGACGTAGTCATCGCGGAACGAGCCGTGAATATCGCAGGCAAGTTGATGCGACAGATGCTTTGCAATCAGGTCCACCTGGTCGGCGTCGTAGGGTACGTCGCGGGTACCGAGGAAAGCCGGATCGCTACTGGTCGCTCGAAACGCCGCGAGTTCACGGGAACTCAGCCTGCCACGCCACACTTTGCGAAAACCGCTGACCCACGTAGCCTCGGCGACGTCCAACGCGCGTATAGACAGCGCATACTGCCCGCCGCTCAGTTCACGCGAGATTTCGAGACCGATCATGTAGTCGACGGCGTCTTCGCGACAGCCGCCGCGGTGACGCTGCTGCCAGGCAATTGTGACGCCCGGTGTATCGACGGCCGCTTCGAAGATGCGGTCGCGAAGGCCAATGGCGAGGCTATTGCTGACCGGCGCAGGTTCGTTGTTGGCAAGCACAACAAACAGCAGCGTCTCATCCTTGAAACGCGGGTGTGTCGATATCGTCGCCGTAAGCTCGGGGATGAGCTCCTGGTTCATCCAGTCGTCAAGGTCAAGAGCGCGCGCATACGTGCCGCTGGCGTAAGCCGAAAGGACAACGGCCACGCCGATCAGCGTAACGCGCATTACCCGGGCTCCCTTTGCAGGCTGCCGTCCTTACGAATGATCAGGGTCCCGCCCTGGAACTGGCTCATAATGCGGTCGAGCTCGCCGCTCAGGCGAGCCGGCAACGTAACGGCCCACGTTGTCCCATCTGTTGTGCGCCCGGTTCGCGCGAGCGCATCGCGCGCGGCCGCCGGCACCGTCGATCGATCCATCTCGTGAAACTTGCGCGGCACCGGAGCAGCCCAGAAGCTGATGCGGCTTTCCACTACGGACATACGCTGTGCGCTGCCGTCGTTCAGCGCGAAGAGGCCCACCTGGCCGGTCGCGACGAGCCTCGACAAAGCGAGATCGGACTCGAAACGGAGTGTGAAGCCTGGCTTGTCATCAGCGGGAGGCGGCGGCTCCGAAACGGGGACGACGGGCTGTTCGGGCTGCACGACCGGCCGAGGTTTGGGTCGCGTGAGTACGACCGGCTCCGCGGCTTCGCGAGCCTGGGCCGGCGCCGGGCGCGTGAGCTCGACCTTCGCGGGCATCGGTGTCGATGTCGGTGCCGGCTCGAGACTCGCTTCGGTAACGACGGCCGGGGAATCGGGCGCTTTCTCGGGCTCGCTGACGGCTCCCTCTGTTTCTGTTGCTACCGGCACCGGCGGCAGGCTTTGAACGAGCGCGAAGATAGCGAGCAGGCACAGAGCGAGAATCGCCATGAAGCGCATGATGTCGGTCTGCAGGTCGGCAGCGCCGCCTGCGTCGCCATCGACAGGGCGTACCAGCGGATAGGCGAGATGGCCTCGACTCACGGCAGCGTCTCCTCCGCGGCTTCACTACCAGACGCGAGGTGTTTCTCGATACGCTTCAGGCTGTCGCGCATCTCCGTCGTATCTGCGCGGGCGGCCTGATCGTAGCGACGCATCAAATCGGAGCCGATGCTCATCGTCTTGTACACGCGCATCAGGTAGCCGCCGGCACCGCCGACAATCGTCGTAGAGAGCGCCAGCAGGATACCGCCGTCAATCAGGCGTTCGAGCATGGCGAATGCGCCGGTGGACATCGCGACATCCTTGTCGCCGAGGGCATAGATCAGTGCGCTCCGCATCCCGATGGCGGTCCAGATAACGCCTGTGCCGAAGAACAGGGTAGTCCAGGTATCGGCGAGTTGATCGAGCTGCACGATGGCGTTGATCGGCGCGTCTCGTTCGAGGTTCTTCTTGAGTCGCACGAGTGTCAAGGCGAACGCAATGAGCAGCAGCACGAAGACGGGTATCGACCAGCCAAGATTGTGAAATGCCCAGCCAAACCAGGCGACTGGGTCGGCGCTGTGGCCCGGCGGCAGTTCTACGATCTGCCAGTGGCTCAGCAGCAACAGGGTCGTGAGTCCGACAACGAGCGTCCCGATTGCGCCGGCCAGAAACCCTTTCAGGAAGCGCAGGCTGTTTTCCATCGGTCATGGCCTCTCTTACCGTCCTGCGTTGCACGCCGTGCATGTGGCTTCGAGTACGAGCTCGACCTCCTGGTAAAGGCGATCGGCCCGGTAATAGCCGTTACTATCGAGGCTGACCTTGAGCAGGCCACGTTCCTTGTCGGATAGCTCGCGTTCCATGTCCAGGAGCACCTTTCGCTTGCTGGGGCAAGTGTGCGAGCAGGTGTTGTAGTCGCTTCGAAGCGACATAAACTTCACGTTGAAAAAGCGGTTGTAGTACTCCTCGGCCTGCCGCTGGCTCAGAATGCCTGCATCGGCCGACCAGACGAGGAACTCGCTGAACACGCGCTTGTTCTCGGGCTTGGGATCGCCCTCTGCGATCTTTAGAAGATCGTCGTAATAGCTGTCGTACCGCGCGTGACAGCCCTCTGTGAGCGCGGCCTTGACCGACGTAACGGCCGTGTCGAGACTCCTGGTTTGCGGTGAGTCGCAGACCGGCGTGGGCGTGGCACAGGCTGCGAGCACGAAGGGCAGAAGCGCGAGCATCAACGGGAGGGGAGAGCGATTCAGAATGCGATTCATGGCGGGCTCCTTACTGTTCCAGCGGGCTGCGATAGGCTTGCTCGACGTTGCCTGGTGGCGGGCCTGCAACGAGCGTGCGCGCCTCTTCGTCACCAAACAGGATCGATTTGACGCCGCCAACGACTTCCATCATTTCGGGCGTGATGATGCCGAACGACTGGTTGAGCTGCTCCATTAGCGTCGCTCGGGCGATCTCCTGCCGCGTACGCTGGATCAACAGGCTCGTTTCTTCCATGTCCAGGTAAATGTCCGACGCCAAAACCGCAAGCGACTGGTCGCCCCGGCTGCCGGACGTAGCGACCAGCTGATAGTACTGTTTGAAGCGTTCCGACAGGCGCATGCCGGAGCGGCCGCGGAGCGTCGGCGAATCGCTGTCTCTGTTCGATGCCGTTCCGCCCTCGCTGCCAAGCAGCGTCTCCTGCAGCGTCCACGAGGTCATCTTCTTGCCGAGTTCGCTGCGAAGGCCTTTCTCGAGACTGAGCCGCGTGTTGTTCACGGTGTGTTCCATATCGGGCAAGCGTTCTTCCATGATCGTCAGCATCTCGAGGTAACTGGCGCCAATCTGCCGGGCGAGCCGCTGGCAACCCGGGTCGTTCTCGGCACCATCGCATTTGCTTTGCTCGTACAGCGTGCGCTGCTGGTCCAGACGGCCGATAACTTCCTGCAGGCCGGTCTCCATGTCGCGGGCGACGTTGCCGGTCTGCCTCAAGTCCTCGACAACGGTCGTCGGAAACAGCCGGATCGTCGGCGTATTGGCGCTGGCCGTGTTCCCCAGCGGGAGGAGCAGACTTAAGATGAGGGCGCTGGCCAGCATTGCCGATATTGCCGGGCGCGGCCGGCGTAACGGTAAGCAAAGCGCGTTGATGGTATTGGAGTGCATCATGGGGTCCTTGTTTATTGGGCTCGTCGGCCGGTTTTTCCGGTCCATGCCCTCCCAGAGTAGGCCCATTGACATGAATGCAAGCTGAACGCCGCCTTGCGCGGCTTGATGCGAATCACTCCGACGGCGTCATAGGAAGCGCACGGATTCGGCAGCGCGCAGCCCTCCGACGGTTCAACTCGCACTGCTCGAACTGGCCGGGCTGCGCGCTGCCGAATCCGTGCGTTTCCTATGACGCCGTCGGAGTGATTCGCATCAAGCCGCGCAAGGCGGCGTTCAGCTTGCATTCATGTCAATGGGCCTACTCTGGGAGGGCATGGACCGGAAAAACCGGCCGACGAGCC
>JASJBE010000071.1 GCA_030066655.1 Woeseiaceae bacterium
AGCACAACGATCACAAAGATGAACGGCGCACCGTTCCGGCGGTCACGCAGAAGCAGAAACGCTGCCAGCGCAATCGCAATGAGCTGGGACAGATGGAAGGCGTCATAGATGTGCCGAATATCGTCGAACTCATTCACAGCCAGCCACGGCACATAGTTGTTGAGAATACGGCCGAGCACGGACTCTGAGAACAGGAACACGGTCACCAGCATCCAGCGAGCATGTAGCTGCACGTTTCTACGATCCCTGAGTCCCGCGTAGAACATGTATGCGGTGGCTACCACGGCGATCAGCGTGATGGCGCCGATCCCGGGGCCGAACACGCCAGCCCAGGGATCGCCATTGATGATCCGCAATGCCTCACTGCGATAGACCAGTAGAAAACCGCCTAAATAGACAGGAAACAGGATGAGACTCGAGAGCCCCAGTTTTCTATGCAGGCTTCTGAAGCCGTTGTGGATCGTCGCACTCTGCCCGGCCAGCAGGAGAATCCACAGGCTCGCACTCGCGGCATGGACATGCTTCAGCACGCCGGCGTCCGGCAGCTCGGACAGATAGCCAGTAAATGCCAGTGCCGACGCGGGAATCAGCATCAGGTAGAAGTAATGAGCGTAGCGGTAAGGCATCTGCGTTCCGAATCTTAACTGAAGCCCCGGGTCTGGAGGGCCGCGATCCCCCGGCGCCTGCCAGGAGTCATGGGCAAAGCAAGCTCCTCGCAACAGAGTGGGCTGGTTCGGCGGCCAATACACGCGCCTGCGAACAGAAAGCCCGCTGCGTCGAACAACGCTCAGGCCTCTTCCGGCTCAGCCTGGGCGATGAATAGCATGACCAGCGCAATAAAGCCGCCATACCGAAAGGCGCCGGCAGCAGCATGCTCCCCGTTGGTGTCAGCCCACATCAGGTACATGGTCTCGCCGACAACGGTGAAGCCGCCGAACAGCATGACCACGGCAAGGCCGCAGCCGAAAACGGCGTTTTTCTTTGCGTTCGCGAAGGCGCGAGCGTCCGCCGCCCTTGACTTGACCATCCTGAAAACGCCGGTCGAGCAGAAAGCGAAAGCGCCAAGCTTGCCGAGCACAATCAACATGACCCCCGCCCAGACGATGATCGGGCTCGAGGTTCGCCAAGGCGGGCCCGGTTCTCCGTCGGGAATTACGCCGGACATACTCGTGACCATCTCGACATATTCATAGGCGATGCCAAGCGACGCGAAATTCCCAAGCGCGCCCACAAGGCCCCAGAACGCAACGATCGCAGCAAACAGTATCTTCAGTGTTCTTGTCATTATTGTCTCGTTTGCAGGTTATAGCGCCGACCAAAGTAACACGGTCGCGCCCGTCCGCCACGGCCGGTTGCTTGAGATGCCACCATGAGCGGCTTAAGCTGAAGCTCCTGCGCCTGACCAGAGCGAACATGACCGACCTGACGCACAGGGTCGCCACGGCCGACGACGTCCCCGCGATAGAAGACCTGATGCGCCTCGCGATCAGCGAAAACATGAAGGCGTTCCTGTCGCCGGCAGAGATCGAGGCCGCCAAAGAGACCATGGGCGTCGACTGGACACTGATCAACGACGGTTCGTATTTCGTCATCGAAGCCGAGGTGGATGGCGTGACGCTGCTGGTCGGCTGCGGCGGCTGGGGAAAACGCCGAACCCTGTACGGCGGCGATCACACGGCGGGTCGCGATGACTCGTTAAGCGACCCGTCGGTCGATGCCGCGAGAATCCGTGCGATGTACACGCACCCGGGCTGGACCCGTCGCGGTATCGGCCGGCTGCTTTTGCAGCTTGGCGAAGACGCGGCGCGGGCCGCGGGCTTTGGTACGATCGAGCTGGGCTCTACGATACCGGGGGAGCCGTTTTACCTGGCCAGTGGGTTCACCGAGGTCAGCCGCGATGTCTTTGCCGGGGCGAATGGTGCCGAGAACGTCGTCATCAAGATGGTGAAGACCCTGTAGCCACGGCAGCACTGCTTGGGAGATCAATATGAATCAGGCCGAGAACAGCATCGACTACATTGAGCTTCCGCTCTCGAACGCGGGCGCTACGAAGGCGTTTTATTCGGCGGTGTTCGGCTGGGAGTTCCAGGACTGGGGGCCGGACTACCTCAGCTTCTCGGGCGCCGGCGTCGACGGCGGATTCAATCGTGAGCTCGACTCGGCGGCGGAAGGCGTCGGCCCGATGGTCGTGCTGTACTCCGACCGGCTCGAAGAAAAAATCTCCGCGATCGCACGTGCCGGTGGCCGGGTCAGCAAGGCGACGTACGGCTTCCCGGGAGGCGAACGCTTCCACTTCATCGACCCGAACGGCAATGAGGTCCTGGTGTGGCGACAGGTGGCCGGTGCATAGCAGGGTCGGGCAAGGCTGATGACGACCGTTATCCACGAGCGCGTTGAACGGTGCCGGGCCGGCTCGTTTTCACAGGCGATTTGCCGCGTGTCGTCTGGCTGGGTCGTCCTGGGCGACGTCCAGTTCCTCCCGGGTTACTCGCTGATCTATCCCGACCCGGTCGTCGCCGATCTCAACAAGTTGTCCATGGAACAACGCAAGACCCTGTTCTATGAAGCCTCGGCGGTTGGCGATGCCTTGCTCGAGATTACGGGCGCGGTCAGGATCAATTACGAAATCCTCGGCAACCTTGCGCCGGCGCTGCACGTGCATGTCTTTCCGCGCTTCGACGATGAACCCGATGAACTTCGCACCGCGCCGGTCTGGTCCTACGACTGGGAGGCTGCCCGCGCATTCGATGCTGACACCGACCGGCAAATGATGGATAGAATCCGTGACTACCTGGACGACAAGGGGCTTAGGCAATGAAATACCCGGAGTCATTCGACGACATCTACGTGGACGATGAAGAGGACCTCGCGGCCCTCGAACCCGCCGTCGCTACGGCGGTGCTGCTGCACGCGCTCGAGGCCGAGGTCAACAACGGCGGTTTCGACCAGTTCTTCCTGAACACCAGCGGCCGATTCGCGCAGCAGACCGTTGAGGCGCTGCACGCGGTCGGCGCCGATCACACGTCGAAACTGCTCGAGTCCGCGATCGCTATTGCCTACCCGGGGGGCTATCCGGAGAATGCTGCCGACCATGAGAACACGGCGGACTCGGAGGAGGCGCTCGACGCACTCGGTGAGCTCGACGAACAATTCCTCGAATACGAGGACCCGCTGACAGACCTGGTCAACGAATACCTGGAGCGTCACGCGGGCTAAACCTGCCTGCGCAGCCCGCAGGTGAAACGGAGAAAAGAATGAAAGCCACGTGGAACGGATCGGTAATAGCGGAGAGCAAGGACACGATCGTTATCGAGGGCAACCACTATTTCCCGGCAGACTCCATCGACAGGGCGTATTTTGAAGACAGCCCCAAGACGACCGTCTGCGGCTGGAAGGGTACGGCCAACTACTATGACGTGGTCGTCGATGGCGAAACGAACGCTGCGGCCGCCTGGTATTACCCGACACCGAAAGACGCTGCTGCCGAGATCAGGAATTACGTCGCATTCTGGCAGGGTGTTGAGGTTAGCGAGTGATCTCAACTTAAAGACGGTCAGGTAACGGCCGGGCGGAGCAAGGCATGCGAGACTCGCAACAACAATCAGAGCTGTAAGGGGCTTCACACTATGACGCTTTTGATACTTGGCCTCGTGCTATTCCTCGGCACGCACTCGATATCGATATTCGCCGACCCTCTACGCAACTCGCTGGCCGCGAAGAGCGAGGTCGGCTGGAAAGCGATTTACGGCCTGTTGTCACTCGCCGGTATCGTCCTGATCGCGAAGGGTTATGCCGACGCCAGGACGACCGCAGCCGTTCTCTATACGACGCCGGTGTGGATGTCGCACGTAATGGCGCTGTTGATGTTGCCGGTCTTCATTTTGTTCTTCGCGCCCTACTTTCCCGGCCGCATCAAAGCCGCGGCCAAACACCCGCAACTGGTGGCCGTAAAGCTTTGGGCATTCTCGCACCTGTTGGTCAACGGCTCCGTCGCCGACGTTGTCCTGTTTGGCTCATTCCTGGCGTGGGCGGTTGTCGACCGGATCTCGCTGAAGCGCAGGGCGCCGAGGTCGGTCCCGGGCTTGCCGGAGGCTGGCCGGAATGACGTTATCGTCGTGATTCTCGGGCTGCTCGTTTATGTCGCGTTTGTGAAGTGGCTACACATGAACCTGATCGGCGTTGCTCCGTTTGTCCCAATGGGCTGATCAGCGATTCGGAAACTCAAACGGCTTGAATGTTGCAACTTGTGGGGTGTGTGTTCTGTGAACCACTTGCTGTTCCGGGGAGCACGCGCGGATTACCGTAGCTTGAACAAAACCGTACCCAGAGGGTCCCGATGCGAACATCCGGATGGATGAAGCGCCAGCCTTGGTTCTGGCCCATCAAACTGTTCCTTAAGCGAATCGCTGGCAAGGAGCTATGGCTCAAGCCCGAGGTCTCGTGCAGCGTGCGTATCAGCGATGGCTGGAAGTATTCTGCTGACGGTCTTGGCGAATCGGCTGTCGTTTACTCGCTCGGCGTCGGGGACTGCATCGACTTTGACCTCGACCTGATCGAGCGACACGGGGTGACCGTGCACACGTTCGATCCGACGCCGTACGCTCACGAGTGGATTGGCAGGCAGGACCTGCCGGGCGGGCTCGAATTCCATCCCTGGGCCGCTGCCGGCGAGGACGGAACGCTGCGCCTGTTCCGCAGGGTCAATCAGCGCGGCAAGCGCTCAGTCGTCATGTGGACGGCCGACGATAACGCGGGCGACACAGACGACTACATCGACGCGCCGGCACACACGATCGCGACGATGATGGACAAGCTTGGCCACGAGACCGTGGACCTTTTAAAGATCGACGTCGAGGGCGCCGAGTTCGACATTATTGACGGACTCAAGGCCTGTGACCGTCTGCCGAAGCAGTTGCTCGTCGAGTACCACCACCGCTTCCCGGGCATCGGTAAACGGCGAACGGCGGAGAGCATCGCCAGGCTGCGCGAACTCGGCTACAGAATTTTCGCGGTCGCAGAGACGGGTCGCGAAGTGAGCTTCGTGCTCAGGTAACGCGGCGCAGCCATCCGCACATCATGGTGTCGACAGTGACCGCGGCTCAGTCGAGATGCAGCGCCTTCATCTTGCGCGTGAGCGTGTTACGGCCCCAGCCAAGGAGCTTGGCGGCTTCCTGGCGGTGACCGTTGGTCTGGCTCATCGCGATCTGGATCAACGTCTTCTCAAACTCAGGCAGCGCGGCATCGAGTAGCGGCTGGTCCCGGCTTTCGATCTGCTGCTCGGCCCAGGACGCTAGGCTGCGCGTCCAGTCCGCAACGACCTGTCGGTCGGATTCGGCGCCACCGATCTCGGATGGAATGTCCTGCACGGTGATCATTGAACCCGGCGCCGTCACGGTCAGCCTCCTCGTCGTGTTGACGAGCTGGCGAACGTTACCGGGCCAGTCATAGTTTCTTAACAGGTCCATCGCATCGCCGTCGATCGACTTGGCCACAGCGCCGAGCTCGTCGGCCGACTTCGACAGGTAGTGCTTGAACAGCAGCGGGATGTCTTCGCGGCGCTGCCTGAGCGGCGGCGTGTTGATGCGAATCACGTTCAGGCGGTGGAACAGGTCTTCGCGGAACCTCGCTTCCTTGACGGCGCGCGCGAGGTCCTGGTTGGTCGCCGCGATGACCCGTACGTCGACCTTGATCGATGTCTGTCCGCCGACGCGGTAGAACTCACTCTCGGCAAGCACGCGGAGCAGGCGGGTCTGCAGGGCAGGCGACATATCGCCGATTTCGTCGAGGAACAGCGTACCGCCGTCGGCCTGCTCGAAACGCCCGATGCGCCGCGAGTCGGCGCCGGTGAACGCGCCCTTTTCATGACCAAACAACTCGGACTCGAGAAGTTCGGATGCGATCGCCGACGTGTTCAGGGCAACGAAGGGTTTGTTTGCGCGCGGGCTGTGTTCATGCAGTGCACGAGCGACGAGCTCCTTGCCCGTGCCGGACTCGCCGGTGATCAGCACCGTCATGCTGGATCCCGCCAGCCTGCCGATCGACCGGAAGACCTCCTGCATCGCTGGCGCCTGTCCGATCAGCGACGAAATGGCCGTGCTGACTTCACCAGACTCGTCCTCGCCGTGTCCTGTCGAGCGTGCCGCTTTTCTGACCAGCTCGATCGCCTCGTCGATGTCGAATGGCTTGGGCAGGTACTCGAATGCGCCGCCTTTGTACGCGGCGACGGCGTTCTCGAGGTCCGAATGGGCCGTGATGACAATGACCGGCAGGCCGGGACAGCTTAAGTTGATCCGCTCTAGCAGCGCCAGCCCGCTCATGCCGGGCATCTTGACGTCGGTGATCAGCACGTCGGGGGTTTCGCTGTCGATGGCCTCCAGCAGGTGTTCCGCCCGCTCGAATCCGCGGGCGTTCATATTCGCCTGCTTCAGCGCCTTCTCGAGAACCCAGCGCACCGACTGATCATCGTCGACGACCCAGACGTTCAGCGCGGTCATGACGCGTCCGCCTGTTCGATCGGGATGCGGACGAAGAAGGTCGTGCGCCCCGGACGACTGTCGAACTCGATCATGCCGCCGTGACGGCTGATCAGCTCCTGCGCTAACGGCAGGCCCAGGCCGGTGCCCTCCGGGTTGCCGGTAATCAGCGGATAGAAAATGGAGTCCTGGATATCCCGGGGAATTCCCGGGCCGTCGTCGATGATCTCTATGCTGGCGATGACGCGATGCCGGGTGTCGCCGATCGTGAAGTTGTTGACGGCTCGGCTCCGGAGTTTCACGGTGCCGTGACCGGCGAGCACTTGCGTCGCGTTCCTGACGAGGTTCATCAGCGCCTGGATAATCTGGTCACGATCGAGCAGCAACAGCGGCAGACCCGGGTCGTAGTCGCGCATGATTTTGATCGAGCGTTGGTCCTCGGCCTGCACGACGCGCACGACGTATTCGAGCAGTTCGTGAACGTTCGTGGGCTGCTTGTTCGGCAGCCCTCCGGGGCCCAGCAACGTGTCGACCAGTGCCGCGAGTCGGTCGGTCTCGGAGATGACGACCTCTGTGTATTCTTTGAGTTCGTCGCTTTCCAGTTGGCGTTCCAGCAGCTGTGCCGCTCCACGTATGCCACCCAGTGGGTTCTTGATCTCATGTGCGAGCTGGCGAATCATCTGTCGGCCGGCGCCGTGTTGAATCATCAGCGCATTCTCGCGAGTGATCCTTGCTCTCCGGGTGACGTCGTTCAACTCAACAATCAGGCTCGCGCCCTCGAAGCTGACCGGCGACACGTGGCAGTCGATGACGCGTTCGTCCCCATCGACCTCGTTGGGTCCCAGGTGCAGTTCATTCGCGTAGTGATCGCCGGTTTCGAGGACACGAGTCAGAATCTCGCGGAGTTCGGGCTCGTCGTCGACCAGCTGCATCAGTGACTTGCCTCGAGCGCGACGTTTGCTGATGCCGAGGATGTTTTCGGCGGCCGCATTCAGGCCGGTGATCAGCAGGTTCTTGTCGAGCAGCACGACGCCGCTCGATAACGAGTCGATAACAAAGCGCGACTCGTCCAGGACGGTGTTTCGATAGCCCGGGGCGTCTACGGCGGGCTCAGAACGCTCGTCTGCTGCACGTAGAAGCGGATCGGATCGCTGCGTGCCACCACCTGGCTCGACTCGTTGATGATCTCCGCCTGCAGGTTGTGCGCGCCGCGATAGATCTCGGTCAGCTCGATGGTCGTCGTGTCGAACATTCTCTCGCGGCCGTCCACGAAGAGTCGAACCTGGTGACCCTCCCGAAGCCCCGGCGCCAGCGCCACGGTTACCGTCAGGTTCCCCTCTATGTTCCACAGCGTGGCCTCAGCGGCGGGAGAAGCGATACTGATGCTGTCGTAACCGGTCTTCGGTTCTTCGGGCTCGCTTTCGCGAGGTCGCGGCGTGCGCCGGACCATTTGCATGCTTTGCGCTTTCGGGAGAACAACCTCTTCCGCCCCGGGCTGTGGGCGGTCCGAGTAATGGACGACGCCATTCTCATCGACCCAGCGATAGGCCTGGCCATACGACTGGGCGCTGACCAGCACGAGGAGCAGGGCGATGATGAGACGATAATCCATTGACTGAGCATATCAGGGTGAGCCCGATTCCTTCCAGTGACCGGGCGGCGCAAAATGCCGCCCGGTTCACAGTTTTGCCTCTTAAAGGCTGTAGTACATGTCAAATTCGACCGGGTGGGTCGTCATCCGCAGCCGCGTTACATTCTCCATCTTCAGGTCGATGTAGGCATCGATCAGGTCGTCAGAGAAGACGTCGCCGGCTTTCAGGAAGTCGCGATCCTTGTCGAGCGCATCGAGGGCCTCTTCGAGTGAGAAGGCAACCAACTGCAGCTCTTTCTCTTCTTCCGGCGGCAGGTCGTACAGGTCCTTGTCCATGGCATCGCCCGGATGGATCTTGTTCTGGATGCCGTCGAGGCCGGCCATCATCAGAGCAGAGAACGCGAGGTACGGGTTCGCCATCGAGTCCGGGAAGCGCACTTCGATGCGACGCGCCTTCGGGTTCGCGATGAACGGAATACGAATCGACGCGGAACGGTTGCGAGCCGAGTACGCGAGAATCGTCGGCGCTTCGAAGCCGGGCACCAGGCGCTTGTAGCTGTTGGTCGCCGGGTTCGCGAACGCGTTGATCGCCTTCGCGTGCTTGATGACGCCACCGATGTAATACAGCGCCGTCTCCGACAGGCCACCGTAGCCGTCACCGGTGAACAGGTTCTCGCCGTCTTTCGCGAGTGACTGGTGAACGTGCATGCCGTTACCGTTGTCGTTGACCAGCGGCTTCGGCATGAACGTCGCCGTTTTGCCGTAGGCGTGTGCGACGTTATGTACGACGTACTTCAGCGTCTGGACCTCGTCCGCTTTGGCGACGAGCGTGTTGAACTTGGCGCCAATCTCGCACTGGCCCGCGGTTGCCACCTCGTGGTGATGAACCTCGGTCGTGATGCCCATCTCTTCGAGCGCCAGGCACATCGCTGAACGGATGTCGTGCAGTGAATCAACCGGCGGCACCGGGAAGTAGCCACCCTTGACGGTCGGGCGGTGGCCCGTGTTGCCGTCTTCATAGGCGCGGTCCGTGTTCCAGGCGCCTTCTTCAGAGTCGACCTTGTAGAAGGCACCCTGCATGTTGTCGTCCCACTGGACGCTGTCGAAGATGAAAAACTCGTTCTCGGGACCGAAGAATGCCGTGTCGGCAATGCCGGTCGACTGCAGGTATGCCTCGGCGCGTGCTGCCAGTGAGCGCGGGCAGCGATCGTAGCCCTGCATCGTTGCCGGCTCGACGACGAAGCAACGCAGGTTCATCGTCGTCTCCTCGGAGAACAGGTCGATGACGGCGGTCTCGGGCGCCGGCATCAGGATCATGTCGGACTCGTTAATACCCTTCCAACCGGAGATGGAAGAACCATCGAACATCTTGCCTTCTTCAAAAAGGTCTTCGTCGACGGTGTGGGATGGCACGGTTACGTGTTGTTCTTTGCCTTTCGTGTCAGTGAACCGAAAATCGACAAATTTGACCTCTTTCTCTTTGATGAGGCTCAGTACCTCTGCGGGCGTCATGGTTTCTCCTCCAGCTAATCGTGGTTATTAGTCGCCGTAGCGTTTTCGTGATTCGTTGTTTGCAGAAAGTGTGCCAAAATGGTGCCTGCCTCAAGTCACTGATTTTTATGGGAATCACCGAAAAGCAGGCCCACAGTCTGCACCAAAGTGGCGCAAATGCCAATCTTTCTGCACCACTTCGGTGCGGCCATTGCCGGTTTGCACCATAGTGGCAACCGGGTTTGTCGCGCCCTGACGCGGCGCCGCGCGGAGAGTCCCTTTCGCCCAGAAAGTCGTTATACTTCGCGGCTTTCAGCCCAAGACCGTAGCCGCGATGAGCAACAGAATGAGTTTCCAGGACCTGATCCTCAGGCTGCAGCAGTACTGGGCGGAGCGCGGCTGCGTCATCATGCAGCCCTATGACAAGGAGATGGGCGCCGGCACGTTCCACCCCGCGACCTTCCTGCGTGCGATCGGGCCGGAGCCATGGAGCTCAGCCTATGTACAGCCGAGCCGGCGTCCGACGGACGGGCGCTACGGGGACAACCCTTTCCGGCTGCAGCACTATTACCAGTACCAGGTCGTCATCAAGCCATCGCCCATTGATATCCAGGAGCTCTACCTGGGCTCGCTGCGCGCAATAGGGATAGACACGTCGGTCCACGACATTCGCTTTGTCGAGGACAACTGGGAGTCGCCGACGCTGGGTGCCTGGGGACTTGGCTGGGAGGTCTGGCTCAACGGCATGGAAGTCACGCAGTTCACGTACTTCCAGCAGGTCGGCGGTCTTGAGTGCCGGCCGGTCACCGGTGAGATTACCTACGGACTCGAGCGCCTGGCGATGTACCTGCAGGACGTCGAGTCGATCTATGACCTGGTCTGGACCGACGGTCCGCTCGGACTGATCACTTACGGCGACGTCTACCAGCAAAACGAGTACGAACAGTCGAAGTACAACTTCGAGCTGGCGAACACGAAGGCGCTGTTCGCGAGCTTCGACGAGGCCGAGCGCGTCTGCCAGGCGCTGGTCGAAGCGTCGCTGGCCTTACCCGCGTACGAAAGAATGCTGGAGGCATCGCACCTGTTTAATCTGCTGGACGCTCGCGGAGCGATCTCGGTCAGCGAACGGCAGCGCTTCATCCTGCGGGTCCGCTCGATGGCAAGGAGCATCGCCGAGACCTACTACGCTTCTCGTGAGGCGCTCGGGTTTCCGATGGTCGCATCGGTCGCGAAAGGGCAGGTTGCATGAGCGCCGACCTGCTCGTTGAAATTGGCACCGAAGAACTGCCGCCGAAGGCGCTGCGCTCGCTGATCGATGCGTTCGCCGCAGGCGTTGACGAGCGGCTGGCGGAGGCCCGCCTGGAACATGCCGGGATCCGCTCGTTTGCCAGCCCGCGACGACTCGCGTTAATCATCGAGGGCCTGGCCGACAAGCAGCCGGATCGCCGGGTGTCGCAGAAAGGCCCGCCAACGAAGATCGCCTTCGACGACGACGGCACACCGAAGCCACCGGCGCTCGCGTTCGCAAAGAAATGCGGCGTGGATGTCACCGAGCTCGAGCGCACGGCAACGGACAAGGGCGAGTGGCTCAGCTACGAGACGTTCGAGACGGGCCGGCCGACAGCAGAACTCATCGCGGATATTCTCGACCAGGCACTGCTGGCGATGCCCATTCCTCGGCGGATGCGCTGGGGCGACACCGACATCGAATTCGTCCGGCCCGTGCACTGGGTCGTTCTCCTGCACGGCGACGAGGTCCTCGACGCCAGCGTTCTCGGCGTCGAGGCCGGGCGTGACAGTGACGGACATCGTTTTCACGCACCCGGGCCGCTGCCAGTCGCCAGCGCCGGGGACTACGTCGAGACGCTGAAGAGCAAGGGCTACGTCATCGCCGATATGCAGGAACGTCGCAAGCTCGTCGTGGACGGCGTCAACGCGGAGGCCGCCAACGCCAACGGCCGCATTGTCGACGGCGAGTCTCTGTATGACGAAGTCAACGCATTGGTCGAGTGGCCGGTAGCGATCACCGGCAGGTTCGAAGACCGATTCCTCGAGCTCCCGCCGGAGGTCGTGATCTCGACGCTGACCGGCCACCAGCGCTACTTCCCGGTCGAAGACGCAAACGGCGACCTGATGCCGTTGTTCGTTACGGTCGCCAACCTGAACAGCAAAGACCCGGCGCGGGTTATCGATGGGAACGAGCGCGTGATTCGTCCGAGGCTCGCCGACGCCGCTTTCTTCTGGGACAGCGACAAATCGACAACGCTCGAGGAGCGCAGGGCGGGCCTTGGCTCTGTCGTCTATCAACAGGGGCTCGGAACGCTCAAGGAAAAGTCTGAGCGAATCAAGAGGCTGGTCGAGAAGCTTGCCGAGGATGCCGGCATCGACGCAGCGCATGCTGGCAGAGCCGCCGAGCTGTGCAAGTGCGACCTGCTGACGGGCATGGTCGGCGAATTCCCGGACCTGCAGGGCATCATGGGCGCCTACTACGCGGACGTCGACGGCGAGGCCGAAGCGGTGTCCTTGGCGATCCGTGAGCATTACCAGCCGCGCTTTGCCGGTGACGCGCTGCCAGAGAGTCCGGCGGGGCAGCTGCTTGCCGTCGCGGATAGGCTCGATACGCTCGCGGGTGTGTTCGCGCTCGGCAAGAAGCCCAGCGGTAATCGCGACCCGTTCGGGCTCCGCCGCGCCGCGCTGGGTGTTGTCCGCATCCTGATCGAATGTGAGCTTGAGGTTGATTTCGACGCGCTGCTGGCCGTGGCGATCGACGCACAGCCCAGGCAGCACGAAGCCACTGACGGCCTGCATGAGTTTGTCTATGAGCGCCTGAAAAGCTATTGCGCGGACCATGGCGCGACGCCGGAAGCGTTCGATGCCGTTGCCGCCGTGGGCACGGCGTCTTTACCGGACTTCAAGCGGCGCATCGACGCGGTCGGGACATTCCTGTCGCTGCCCGAGGCGGAAAGCCTTGCGGCGGCCAACAAGCGGATTGCCAATATCCTGAAGAAGTCCGGGTCGGCGTCGGCGCTCGATGCGGCCCTGCTGTCGGAGCCCGCCGAGCTCGCGCTGCACGAGGGGGTTCAAGCCGCAACGGCCGACGTGGGACCGAAGCTCGAGTCAGGCAATTACACGGAGGCGCTGAAAGGCCTTGCCGTTCTTCGCGCGCCGGTGGACACCTTCTTCGATGACGTCATGGTCATGGCCGAAGATGAGAAGACCAGGAACAATCGCCTGGCGCTGCTGGCCGGTCTGCGTCGTCTCTTCTCCGGTGTGGCCGACATCTCGAGACTGTCGATAAGCTGATGGCCGACTCGTTCCGGCTCGTTGTCCTCGATCGCGACGGGGTTATCAACAAGGACTCAGATGCCTTCATCAAGTCGCCAGACGAATGGGTCGCTATTCCCGGCAGCCTGGAAGCCATCGCGCGGCTCTGCGACGCGGGCTACACGGTCGCGGTAGCGACCAACCAGTCCGGCATCGCGAGAGGCTACTACGACGAAAAGGTTCTCGGCGCAATACACGACAAGATGTTGGCAGGCGCTCGAGAGGCAGGCGGCAAGATCGACTTCGTCGCTTTCTGTCCTCACGGTCCGGACGACGGCTGCGACTGCCGGAAACCGCAGCCCGGCTTACTGAATCAGATCGCCGAGCACTACCGGGCACCGCTTTGTGACGTGCCGGTTGTCGGCGATTCCCTTCGCGACCTCCAGGCTGCCGCGGCGGTTGGCGCCAGCCCGATGTTGGTCCGGACCGGCAAGGGCGAAAAGACCGCGAACGACATGCCGGAGGCCTTTCGTGCGATACCGATCTATGCAGACCTCGCGTCCGCAACAGACGCGCTGACGGGTGCAAGCGCATGATATTCATCCGGTCGTTGTTGTTTACGTTGTATATGGGCGTCTCAGCGCTCATTTCGGGTGCGCTCGTGTTGCTGATGTTTTGGGCGCCATTTCGCGTCCGATGGTGGATGACCGTCAAGTGGTGTCGCAGCATGGTCGTTGCCGGCGACTGGCTGTGTGGCCTGAAGGTCGTTGTCGAGGGTCGCGAGAACATACCGGACGAGCCGTCGGTCCTGATGATCAAGCACACGACAGCGCTCGAGACCTATTGGCAGGTGACCGAATTCCCGATGGCGACCTGGGTCGTCAAGCGAGAGCTTCTGTGGATTCCTTTATTCGGCTGGGCGATTGCGCTGTCCCTGCGACCGATCGGCATCAACCGCAAGGCGGGACGCGTTGCAGTCAAACAGGTGATCGAACAGGGCAAGCAGCGGCTCAAGAATGGTGTTTGGATTACCGTGTTCCCCGAGGGCACGAGAATGCCCCCCGGCGAGACTCGGCGCTACGGTACCAGCGGCGCGGCGCTGGCGAAGGCGGCCGGCGTCAAGATTGTGCCGGTTGCACACAACGCGGGTGA
>JASJBE010000008.1 GCA_030066655.1 Woeseiaceae bacterium
GTCGACATCCTGCTGAACCTCAAGCAGGTCGCCGTCCGCATGAACACGCGCGATACGGCCGAGCTTCGCCTGTCGAAGAAGGGCCCGGGTGTCGTAACGGCCGGCGATATCCAGCTGGACCACGACGTCGAGATCAAGAACCCTGAGCTGGTCATCGCAAACCTGACCAGTGCCGGTGAACTGAACATGATCCTCAAGGTAGAGCGCGGTCGCGGTTATCGCCCGGCGACGCAGCGTCCTGCGTTCGAGGAGCAGGCGGGCCCGATCGGCCGTCTGCAGCTGGATGCGTCATTCAGCCCGGTGCAGCGTGTCACCTACGACGTCGAAGCGGCTCGCGTAGAGCAGCGCACCGACCTCGACAAGCTCATTATCGAGATCGAGACCAACGGCACGATCGACCCGGAAGAGGCGATCCGTCGCGCTGGCAGCATCCTGAAGGACCAGCTGTCTGTATTTGTCGACCTGCAGGGTCAGGAAGACGGCGCGGCTCAGCAGGCAGAGAACCAGGTCGACCCGATTCTGCTGCGTCCGGTCGACGAGCTGGAGCTGACGGTCCGTTCGGCGAACTGCCTGAAGGCAGAGAACATCATGTACATCGGTGATCTCGTACAGCGCACGGAAGTTGAGCTGCTGAGGACGCCGAACCTGGGTAAGAAATCCCTCACCGAGATCAAGGAAGTGCTCGAAGGGCACGGTCTCGGACTGGGCATGCGTCTCGACAACTGGCCGCCGGCAAGCCTGCGACCAGAGCACGAGCTCGCGATCTAACATTAGGAAAGACCTATGCGTCATAGAAAATCAGGCCGCAAGCTGGGCCGCAACAGCTCGCACCGGAAGGCGATGTTCCGCAACATGGCGGCATCGATTCTGATGCACGAAACGATCAAGACAACGCTGCCGAAGGCGAAAGAGCTGCGTCGTGTCGTCGAGCCGCTGATCACGCTTGCGAAAGAGGACAGCGTCGCGAACCGTCGCCTCGCGTTCGATCGTCTGCGCGACAAGGCTGCCGTCGGCAAGCTGTTCTCGGAGCTCGGTCCCCGCTTCAAGGAGCGCCCGGGTGGCTACCTGCGCATCCTGAAAACAGGTCCTCGCCCGGGAGACGCGGCGCCGATGGCGATCGTCATGCTGACGGACCAGGCGCCCGCGGAGGCGGCCGTCGTCGAAGAATAGCGACACGCTATGGCAAGTATCGAAAAGCCGGGCTCTGCCCGGCTTTTTTATGTCTGCAGCATGAGAATGCCTGGCAACGCAAGGCCCACAAACACGGTGATCGCCTGAGATTGCGGGGTCGCCTCGGCCGCGAAACCCGCCTTATGATCCGAACATAAGAAGCTGTTTCGTTTAACAATAATCCGGGTTTCATGGCTGTGAGACCCGTCACAGCAATATTTTGCCGGCCGCACTAAGGTTATTGTCACAAGCACGACAGGGAGATTGTCATTAGCAAGGACACGGGTTTCGATGATTGCGTCATTCTTTCGCGGGACGCATTTGATCCGGATGCAGTATTTCTGGAAGACATCGTCGATGACGAGGTTCTGCCCTACCTGAGTCTTGCCGTTGACGGTCTCACCGACAACCTCAATGTGACCGGATCCCTCGAGCTTCGACCCGACGACAAGGCGGCCAACGACGAGCCTGACACGCGCATCCCCGATACCACGCTCGATCCCGAGCAGCTCGAAGTCTACGGCTGGGAATCCTCGATCTGGAAGAAGATCCTCGGCTACGTTGGCTTCTAGGCGCGCAGCGCGCCCATCCTGAATCTCGACCGACCGTCAGCTGAAGTCAGCCTGGCCGTTTCGATCGGCCGCGCTTTGCATTAACATTCCGCGATGATTTTCAAAGACAAGTCTGTCGTCATTACTGGCGGCTCGGATGGGGTGGGCGCGGAAGTCGCTCGCAAATTCGCCGACGCCGGCGCCAACCTGACCCTCGCCGCCCGAGGGAAAAAGAAGCTCGAGGCGATTGCGGAGGAGCTGCGCGACAAGACCCGGGTCAAGATCAGTGCGATGGACGTCGCCGATTCCGAGGCCTGCGTCAGCCTGCTGAAGAAGGCGGAGTTCGAATACGGCGGCGTCGATATCCTGATCAATAACGCCGGCTCGCACACGCGCGGTCCTGTCGAGAAGACCGGCGAGGACGATCTCGCCACGATGGTGGACGTTAATCTCCGGGCGCCGATCGTCCTGACGCGACTGGCGTTGCCATACCTGCGCAAATCGGACGGAGCGGCCATCATTAATGTCGGGTCGCTCGCCGGCAGGGCGCCTATTCCCGGCAGCGCGGTCTACGGAGCGACAAAGGCCGGGCTGCGCTCGTTTACCTACGCATTGTCAGAGGAACTGCGTGACTCGACGATAAAAGTCGCGCTCGTTTCACCCGGCCCGATTGACACCGGCTTCATCATGTCCGATATCGACGGAGTCTCCGACCTGACGTTTTCGCAACCGATTTCCACGGCCGAGGAGGTTGCCCAGACGGTCCTCGATCTCTGTGGCAACTCGATCCGGGAACAGAGCATGCCTTATTCGAGTGGCGTGCTGACCACGGTCGCCTACCTGGCGCCGTGGCTGAGCCGCGCCATCAGGCCGATGCTCGAGAAGAAGGGCCAACGCGTGAAACGCGAGCTGAAGGCCGCGCGAGACAAGGCAGCCAACGACTAGGCTGGTACGTCCAGGCGGGTAATAAAAGAACGGCCCGCAGGGGGGGTGCGAGCCGTCCGGGTGTCATGTTCCGCTAGTAGCCTGCGAAGCAACTTGGCTCTCGCGGCGAGGGGGTTGCTGGAACCGACGTTCTTGCTTGATTTAGCGCCACCTGTCGAGCCGCTGCCGGGGGGTGCAGATAAAACTCTGAGGTTTGCGCCTCACTTGTAACGTCAGACGTTTCAAGCGCGGTCCCGGGCGACTCCAATCGACATGTCATGAAAGTGCTCAGGACTTGGGTAGACGATAGGCGCGCGCCGTCTGTCGATCAAACGAAAAAAAATCGCACGATAGATGAGAAAAATTCATCTGTCGGAGCGGGAGCCTTGCCCCGGCGAGAGGGCATCCGTCGGCGAACGCGAGCGTTCCGGTATGACGAAGCCGGGTGTCAGTCCTCGGTCGCGAAGGTATTGATCTCACGAATTCAAGGAACCATCGATCGCAAAAGTCCTGGCCCCACGGATCTGGGCTAGTCCTCGATCGCGAATGTTCTGGCCTCACCTTGTGAGTTAGTCATCGATCGCGAATGTATTTAGTACCCACTCGCGCAGCAGGCGGACATTGTCCATCTCCGCGCTTTTCTCATCGCTGATGAAGTAATAGGTCTCGTCGGTGACGAGCGGCGTGTCAAAGAGCGGCACCAGGCTTCCGCTGTCGAACCAGCCCTGCGCAAGCTCCATCGGCACCAGCGCCGCCCCGAGTCCCTTCTCGGCAGCGCGTACGACGGCGATCATCGATGCGAGGCGAACTGACGAAGAATCCTCAGGCAGCGTAATGCCCGAGACGCGCTGCCACTTCTTCCAGGCATTGCCGCGTCCCTCGTGCACAATCAAAGGAAACTCGCTCTCGATCCTGTTCTTCTTTACTTTGAGTTTCTTCTTGAATTCCGGCGAGCCCGCGGGAAGCAGTCGCAGCGGGAACAGCCGGTGAGATATCAGGCCGGCCGGCGGCGACTTGAAGACCCTGATCGAAGCATCCCAGCTGCCGGCGTGTTTCTGTGAGGCCTCATCGCTGGTATCGATCTTGATGTCGATGTCCGGGTTAGCCTTCGTGAACTCCGGTAGCTTCGGCACGAAGCGCTCACTGGCAAAAAACGGCTGCACCGAAATATTCAGGCGGCTTCTCGGCCGGCTCTTCTGGTAGCGCGCGACCGTCTCGTCGAGTTCGTCGATCAGCGGACTGACTTCGTCGAACAACGCCTTGCCGGTGTCGGTCAGCTTCAAATTGCGAGCGTTCCGCTCGAACAGGCGGAGCCCGAGTTCATCCTCCAGATTTTTTATCTGGTGACTGACGGCCGATGCCGTGACGAACATACGCTCGGCTGCGTCCCGGAAACTTTCGTATCGGGCAGCCATGCAGAATGTCCGGATACCACGCAGGGATATCGTGTTCTTACTCATGGGTTCGGGCCTGGGCCGTCGTTCGTGGCCGGCGAGCGTACGTTACAAATAAGGCAATTCGATGACAGTTGGCCGTGCAGGTTTCGTACCATGTGTCATCCGATCAAAAAGAATACAGCTTATTGAATTATATGACTATTTTTTTGGAGGTGACCGCTCACGACCAGCCCCGTTTGCACCATGTCGGGTTAGAGCCTCAAAAGCGTCGCATCGACTTGGTGCACCGGCGGTTCAGACGGCGCTGAACGCGTCCCGCGTAAGGTTCTCGCAACCGTCTGGCAGCACGCGCACGTCGTCCTCGATGCGGATCCCGCCAAAGGGCTTGAGTTCGGTCACGCGCTGCCAGTTTACTTGTTTTTCCGCAGGCGTTCCCTTCAGCTTGTCGAGCAACAGGTCGATGAAATAGAGGCCCGGCTCGATCGTGACAACCATGTTCTCCTTAAGCGTCCGCGTCAGTCTCAGAAACGGATGGCCGCTCGGCGGGTCGATGGTATTGCCGTTTTCGTTTTCCATGTGGCCGCCTACATCGTGAACCTGGGCGCCCAGCAGATGGCCGAGCCCGTGCGGGAAAAACGTCGAGGTCACGCCGTTAATCAGCAAAGACTCCGACGACCCCGTGGCGATGTCCGCTTCGACCAGTACGTCCGCGATCCGGTGATGGGTCTGGACGTGCAGCTCCTTGTAGTCGACGCCCGCCTTGACCTCAGAGACGACGTCCAGCTGCAAGGCCTCCATTCTGTCGATCAGGGCTGCAAAGTCGGGGCCATCAAAGCTGTAGGTTCTCGTAATGTCGCTGGCATAGCCATGCACCTGGGCGCCCGCGTCGATCAGGAACGAGCGGTAGGGAGCGGGTGCTTCCCTGTCCAGCGCCGTGTAGTGCAGCACCGCTGCGTGCTCGTTCAAGGCAATGATGTTGTCGTACGGCAGCTCGTTGTCGGTCAGGCTGACGGCGTCACAGTAGGCCTTGTGAATCGCGAATTCCGGGTGTCCGTCCATGAACGCCTGCTTCGCCGCGTTGTGACCGGCGACGCCGCGACGACTCGCGAGGCGCATGCACTCGATTTCATACTCGGTCTTCTGACCGCGCGCGTAATGCAGCAGGTTCAGCGTCATCGAGGGGTTGATTCTTTCAACGCCCAGCGCCTGGGCCGGTTCCAATGCCTCTCCGATGAACACGCAGTTGTCTCGAATCTCCGGCAGGTGCTCAGACGCGTCGGCGAGCTCGTGCACAATCCGGATGTCGAAGTATCGGGTCCAGTAGCCGTCCGGCGCACCGGGGACTACGTGCCAATAATCGTGTGGCTGGTAATAGACCAGCACCGGACGTTCGCCGGGCGTGTAGACGACGTACGACAGCGGCAAATCGTTGAGTGGCGCCCAGCAGACAAAATTCGCCGCGGCGCGGAACGGGTAATACGTGTCGTCCAGGAACACCGGGTGCGCCGCGCCCGAGAAAACCACGGCATGGGATGCACCTGACGCCTGCAACGCGTGATCGTAGCGTTTGCACACCGTCGCCAGATGAGCGCCGTACAGGCGCCCGAGGTCCGGGTTCTTGTCGGAATACGCGCTGTCCATCGCACGATGATACCAGCCCGCGCGGCTGTTTCATTCCACGGGCATTGTGGGCATCATTGCGGGCTAGCCGAACGCAGGTGACGCATGAAACGACTATTACTACTGAGCTTCATATTGGTGACGGGGAGCGAGACCATGGCCCAACAGGATGCCGGTTATGACCGGATAACGGGGAAACCCTTCGCTTCCCGATCCGAGGCAATCGCTACACAGGGCATGGCCGCGACGAGTCACCCGCTGGCGACGCAGATCGCGCTCGACATACTGAAGGCGGGCGGCAGCGCCGTCGACGCGGCGATTGCGGCTAACGCGGCCTTGGGGCTGATGGAGCCGACGGGTTGCGGTATCGGCGGCGACCTGTTCGCGATCGTCTGGGATGCCGAGAAGCAGGAGCTGACCGGCCTCAATGCGTCGGGGCGCTCGGGCGAACTGATGACGCTGGACTACTTCCGTGACAACAATATCGACAAGATTCCCTCGTACGGACCGTTGCCGGTCAGCGTGCCGGGAGCCGTTGACGGCTGGTTCGAGCTGCACGAGCGCTACGGTCGCCTGTCGATGGAGCAAGTGCTTTCGCCCGCCATCGGTTACGCCGAGAACGGTTTCCCGGTTACGGAATTAATCGCCCATTACCTGCGCCTGAGCACAAGTCGTTTTGAGGACTACCCCGGCTTTCGCGAGACCTACATGCCCGATGGCGAGACGCCGGACAAGGGCGATGTCTTTAAGAACCCGGATCTCGCGAAGACGTATCGGCTGATCGCCCAGAAAGGTCGCGACGTCTTTTATCGCGGTGAGATCGCCGAGGCGATCGACGCGCTGATGCGTGAGCAGGGCGGCTTCCTGCGAGTCGAGGACCTGGCGGCGCACACGTCGGAGTGGGTTACGCCCGTGTCGACCAACTACCGCGGTTGGGATGTGTACGAACTGCCGCCGAACGGACAGGGTATCGCGGCACTGCAGATCCTCAACATCCTGGAGGCCTACGACTTAAGCTCGATGGGTTTCGGTAGTGCCGAATACATTCACACGTTTATCGAGGCGAAGAAGCTGGCCTATGAAGATCGCGCGCGATTCTATGCAGACATGGATTTCGTCGACGTACCGGTGGAGTGGCTCATCTCCAAGGACTATGCCGACGAGCGGCGCAAGCTCATCGATCCCGAGAGAGCATCGACGACGGTCTCCGCCGGCGAGCGCGTGCTCGAGGACGGGGATACGATCTACCTGACGGTCGCCGACAGCGACGGCAACATGGTGTCGCTGATCCAGAGCAACTATCGCGGCATGGGCTCGGGCATGATCCCGAGCGGCTATGGCTTCATGCTGCAGGACCGGGGTGAGAGTTTCAGCCTGGAGGAAGGGCATGCCAACGTCGTTGCGCCGGGCAAGCGGCCGTTTCATACGATCATCCCGGCTTTCGTCATGAAAGACGGCGAGCCCCTGATGAGCTTTGGCGTCATGGGTGGCGCAATGCAACCGCAGGGCCACGTGCAGATTATCGTGAACATGCTGGATTTCGGCATGAACCTGCAGGAGGCAGGTGACGCGGCGCGTGTTCGCCACGGCGGCTCGTCGCAGCCGACCGGCGAGAGGATGACTGACGGCGGCACCGTCTACCTCGAGAGCGGATTTTCCGACAGCCTGCGACAGGAACTCGAATCGAAGGGACACAAGATCAGCGACAGAGCCGGCGGCTTCGGAGGCTACCAGGCGATCTATCGCGACTCGGAACAGGGTGTCTACTACGGCGCATCCGAAGTACGCAAAGACGGCAACGCGGCGGGCTACTGAGCCTCCGAGCGTTGTCTCGACAGACGACAGATAAGAAGACGGAATGAGCAAAGAGATTTACCTGACCGGCATCACGACGACGGGCACGCCGCACATCGGCAATTACGTCGGCGCAATTCGACCGGGTATCGAGGCGAGCCGGGATGCGGCGATCCAGAACTACTACTTCCTCGCGGACTATCATGCGCTGGCGAAGAACGAAGACCCGGACAACATCAGCCGGTCTACGCTGGAAATTGCGGCTGCCTGGATGGCGCTGGGCCTCGACACGGAACACGCGGTTTTCTATCGCCAGTCTGACATCCCCGAGATTCCCGAGCTGACGTGGATTCTGACCAGCATGACGGCCAAGGGCCTGATGAACCGCGCGCACTCGTACAAGGCGGCCGTGCAGGCGAACCTCGACGGCGGAGACAGCGATGCCGACAAAGGCATTACGATGGCCTTGTACAGCTATCCAATACTGATGGCGGCCGACATCCTGATGTTTAAGTCGTCGAAGGTGCCTGTCGGTCGGGACCAAAAGCAGCACGTCGAGATGGCGCGGGACGTCGCGCAGCGATTCAATCATCACTACGGCGATGTATTCGTGCTACCCGATCCGGTGATCGACGACAGCACGGCCGTGCTGGCGGGTCTCGATGGCCGGAAGATGTCGAAGAGCTACAACAACACGATCCCGCTGTTCGCCGACGAGAAACGCCTCAGGAAACTGATCATGAAGATCAAGACCAACAGTCTCGAGCCGGGGGAACCCAAGGATCCGGATGACAGTACGCTTTATGACATGTACCGGGCGTTCGCGACAGAAGAAGAAACCGCAGAGATTCGCAAACGTTACGCCGAAGGCATCGCCTGGGGCGAGATGAAACAGCTGCTGTTCGAGTACATCAACGAGCACATCAAACCCGCCCGCGACGAATACGATCGCCTGATCGCCGACCCGGCTATCGTCGAGGCGGAGCTACGCAAGGGCGCTGACCGCGCGAGGACGGTGTCAGCGCCGTTCCTCGACGAGATTCGTTCCGCGATAGGCATCAGGCGCCTGGGCTAATCCCGCCAGCGTCGGTCGATACGGGCAGTCGATACGGGCAGTCGATACGCGATAACCGAGGCGGTTCACGCCACCCTGACCCTCTATACTCGGTAGTCTGAATTCTGGGACTGGAAGGAAGGCGGATGGAGACGGCGATTTGACGGCTGCCGAGAACTCGCATGTTGCGGCCCGGGCTGAGCTTCTTGCGGCCTGACGTGTCGAGCATCGCAACACCAAGGCTGCTCCTGCGGCGGCTTACGCTCGATGACGCGGAGCTCATGCTCAGTATCTGGACGGACCCCGACTTTCTCCGCCACGTTGGCGACCGCGGCGTGCAGACCGTCGATCAGGCACGCGATGCTATCGCCGACGGGGCGCTTCTGAGCTATGCCGAGTTCGGCTACGGCCCCTACCACGTCGCGCTTCGCGACGGGACCGCGATCGGCGTCTGTGGCCTGTACTCGCGGGCGGAGCTGGATCACCCGGACCTGGGCTTCGCCATGCTCAGTCCCTACCGCCGGCAGGGCTATGCCTACGAGGCGGCGCTGGCAGTCTTGAAGTCCTGCCATGAGGATCTCGATCTGCACTGGCTCTACGCCATCGTCGCGCCGGCAAACAAAGCCTCTCGCGCACTGATCGAGAAGCTTGGGATGAACTATGATCGCCCAGTGCAGCTGGATGGCGACGACAGCGTCGTCAGCCTGTATCGGTTGCGACTGTCTGAAGAGGAGCACTGATGTCTCGAAAGAAGGGCGCGCGTTCCGGGATTTTTTTCGGCGCTGCATCAGGAGTAATCACGACGATCGGGTTGATCGCCGGGCTGCATGCCGGGACCAGTTCTACCAGCACCGTCCTCGGCGGCATCCTCGTTATCGCCGTTGCTGACTCGATGTCGGATGCGCTCGGCATGCACCTCGCAGAGGAGTCCAAGCCGGGCGCAACGCATCACCAGGTCTGGGCCGCGACGGTATCGACTTTTGTCACGAAGCTGATTTTCGCTCTGAGTTTTGCGATTCCACTCTTGCTGCTACCCCTGAACGCTGCGGTGATAGCCTCAATCTCGTGGGGCATGGTCGTCATCGTATTGCTCAGCATTTACATCGCCAGAGCCAGAAACGTCAGGTCGCTACCGATCATTGCCGAGCACCTCGGCATCGCGATACTCGTCGTCGTGCTGTCTCACCTGATCGGCGACTGGGTCAGCCGGGCGTTTGCGGGCTGACGCGATGAACGAGATTGGATGGGACGATTTCGAGAAGGTTGAACTGCGCGTCGGCACGATACTGTCTGTCGATGAATTCCCCGAGGCCAGGCGCCCGGCCTACAAGCTGCGCGTCGATTTCGGTGATGACATCGGTATCAGGAAGTCTTCGGCGCAGATTACCGATCTCTATAGCCCGGTCGACCTGGTTGGCAAGCAGGTGCTCGCCGTGGTCAACTTTCCTGCCAAGCAGATAGGCCCCTTCATGTCGGAATGCCTCGTCACCGGATTGGTCACACAAAGTGGCGATGTCGTACTTGCCGTTCCCGACCGGGAGGTCGCCAACGGCCTGCGGCTGGCATGATGTAACGATGAACGAACGGATTAACTGGACAGAGCTGCGTGAATTCGCAGGCGTCGATCTCGAGGCATCCTATGTGCTGTCGTGGTCGATGGCGGGTGAGCTGCTGCTCCTCGATCTCGATGTGCAACTGCGGCCCGATCACCCGTTCTATGAAGTGCCGCGGCCCTCGCAAAAGGCGTGTATTCGGGCAGCGACGATCGAGTTTCCATACTGCGAGTCGCTCGCGGTGGACGGCCGAGACAACGAGGGCTCCTCGGCCACTCTCGTGACGAGTCTTGGGTCGGGCCGCATCGACGGCTTGTCCGTCGTCGCTGACGGGCAATATGAACTGCGCGGCGAGTTTGGTAATGTGCAAATCAATGCGGAGCGACCGCTGCTGCGCCTGAAAGAGCTATAGATCGAGAGGGCATTAACGTGCACGTACTTGTCGACCATCCCTGTGTCCAGCACAAGCTGGCGATCATCCGCAACGTTGAAACCGGTCATAAGCGGTTTCGCGAACTCGCCACGGAGATCACGCAGTTTCTCTGCTACGAGGCGCTGAAGAGCGTCAAGGTCAGGGAGGTCGATGTGCAGACGCCGGTCGACGTCGCGAAATGCAAAAAGATCGATACCGACATCGTCGTGGTTCCGATTCTGCGCGCAGGCGTCGGCATGCTCGACGGCATCCTCGCGCTGATTCCGACGGCCCGGGTCGGTTTCGTCGGCCTGTACCGTGATGAAGAGACGGCGATGCCCGTCAGCTACTACGAGCGCTTTCCACCGCAGGTCAAAAGCGGCACCTGCATCATCATCGATCCGATGCTGGCGACTGGCGGTTCGACAAACGCGGCCATCGATCGGCTGAAGGACGCCGGGGCCGGAAGCATCGTCGTCATCTGCATCGTCACCTGCCCGGAAGGCCTCGCGGCCGTGCAGGTCGAACACCCCGACGTCGCCGTCTACACGGCCGCCATCGACGATCACCTGAACGAGAAGAAATACATCGTGCCCGGCCTCGGCGACGCCGGCGATCGACTCTACGGAACCTCACACTAGGCGCCCCTTTTATGGCTGAGCTCAAAACGAAACCCACCTCTCAGAGTGTTACGGCGTTTATGAACGCCATTGAGGACAAGACGCAGCGGGCTGACTGCAGGGCCATCGCCGCGATGATGCGCAAGGCAACGGGAAAACGGGCGAAGATGTGGGGCAGCAGCATGGTCGGCTACGGCAGCTACCATTACAAATACGCCAGCGGTCAGGAAGGCGACTACTTCCTGACCGGCTTCTCACCGCGCAAGCAGGCAACGTCCGTCTACATCATGGCCGGGTTCTCGGGCTATGACGCGCTGATGAAGAAACTCGGGAAACACAAGACGGGCAAGTCCTGCCTGTACATCAAGAAGCTGAGCGACGTCGACGAGAAGGTCCTTGAGCAGCTGATTCGTAAGTCCGTGGCGGAAATGCGCAAGAAATACCCGACGAAGTAATGCGCTTGCGCGCGGCACAATCCGCGGATATCGATGCGCTGATGGCCTGGTTTCCCGATGAAACAAGCCTCCGTAACTGGGCCGGCCCGAGCTTCGACTACCCATTCGACCGGACGTCTTTTCATCGCGACTGCAGGTGGCGGGATATGCCCAGCTACTGCCTCGATTCTCACGGTATCCTGCAGGGCTTCGGGCAGTTCTACGATCGCTACGGCAGGGTGAATCTTGCTCGACTGGTCGTCAGCCCAATGTCGCGTGGCCAGGGGTTGGGGCAGTTGCTGATCAATGCACTGATCGAAGCGAGCCGGCCCGTTCTCGGGCTCAACGAGGCCGGCCTGTTCGTCTACCGCAGCAACGAATCGGCTTACTGCTGCTATCGGGCGGCGGGTTTTTCGGTTGCATCGATGCCCGATGATTCGGGTCTGGGCGACGAGGCGCACTACCTCGTGCGCGCTATTGGCCCTCGGCCAGACGGGTCTTGAGCGCCTCGAGTTCCGCCCAGCGGTCGATCATTGTCTCGAGCTCGGCTTCCCTGTCTTTAAGCTCGCGGAGTCGGTCCTGCACGCGTTCGGCATCCTGTTCGAAATAACCCGGTTCAGCGATCTCACTCTGCAGGCTATCGATCACGCTTTCCAGCTGTTCGATCGCTTCCGGCAACGCGTCGAGTTCCCGCTGGTCCTTGTAGCTCAGCTTGGCCGGTTGCCGCTTCTTCCGCAAAGCTGTCGACGTCGTGGCGCCGGATGCGTCAGTCTCCGCGACGGGCTCATCGTGTTCGGCCAGGGCGAGTCCCCGCCGCGCCCAGTCGCTGTAGTTGCCGACGTACTCGTGCACGTCTCCGTCCGACTCGAAGACCAGGGTACTCGTTACGACGTTGTCGAGGAACTGGCGATCGTGACTGACGATGATCAGCGTGCCCGTGTACTCGGCGAGCCTCTGCTCGAGGACCTCGAGCGTCTCGATATCGAGGTCGTTGGTCGGCTCGTCGAGAACGAGCAGGTTCGCGGCGCGCGTGAACAGTTTGGCGAGAATGACGCGATTTCGTTCGCCGCCGGACAGGGCTTTCACCGGTGTCTGTGATCGCTTCGGGCTGAACAGGAACCCTTTCAGGTAACCGATAATGTGGCGATCCTTGCCGTTCAGCTTGATGTAGGTGCGGCCTTCGCCGACGTTGTAGGCAACGGACTTCTCGAGGTCGAGTGCCTGCCTCAGTTGGTCGAAGTAGCCAACCTCGAGGTTGGTGCCGAGTTTGAGCGTGCCCGTCTGCGGCTCCAGTTCGCCGAGCAACAGCCTCAGCAGCGTCGTCTTGCCGACGCCGTTATTGCCGATGAGGCCGATACGATCGCCACGCATGACCTTGATCGAGAAGTCGCGGATGATCTGCTCGGCGCCGTACGCGTACGAGAGGTTCTTCGCGCGAATCACTTTGCGGCCAGACTGTTCGGCCTCCTCGATATGGATTCTCGCCCGATCGCCGAGCCCTATGCGCTGCTCGCGCTCTTCGCGCATTTTCACGAGTGCCCTCGCGCGTCCTTCATTCCTCGTACGACGGGCTTTGATGCCCTGACGAATCCAGATTTCTTCTTCCGCGAGTTTCTTGTCAAAGCGCGCATTGGCGGAAGCCTCGTCCTCGAGCGCCTTCTCCTTGCGGCGGAGGAAATTGTCATAGTCGCCCGGCCAGCTGGTCAGCTTGCCACGATCGATCTCGATAATTCGGGTCGCGAGCTTCTTCAGGAAGGCCCGATCATGGGTGATGAACACGACGGCGCCCGGCCAGTTGTAAATGCGTTCCTCCAGCCACTGGATCGTTGCGATGTCGAGGTGATTCGTTGGTTCGTCGAGCAGTAGCAGGTCGGGTTTCTGGACGAGGGCCTTCGCCAGAGCGACGCGCCGCCTCCAGCCGCCCGAGAGCTCACTCATCGTTTTGTCCGCGGGCAGGTCCAGCTCCGTTATCGTCTCTTCAACCCGCTGGTCGAGATGCCAGCCGTCGTGCGCGTCGATTCTTGCGTGCAGCTGCTCGAGTTCTCTCAAGCCGTGTTTGTCGAGGGCTTTAGCGGAGCGCTCCCGGTACTCGGCCAGCAGTTGCTCGATGCCGGTCAGCCCGGAACGAACGACATCGCGCACGAGCAGATCGATAGCCTCGGGCAGGTTCTGCGCGAGCTGGCTGACGACGAGCCCGTCTTTGGCCGTGATCTCTCCGCGATCGGCGTCGACTTCGCCGGTAATCAGCTTCAGCGTTGTCGACTTGCCGGCGCCGTTGCGCCCGATCAGGCAGACTCGCTCACCGGCTTCGATGCAGAGAGAGGCCTCGCGGAGGATGCAAAGCTCACCAAAGTCGAGTGATATTTCGTCGAATCGAAGGAGTGACATAGGGTTGACGGTTAATGCTGGTCTACAATCTTAACCTGACTCGTATCGCGGGTCAGTGACCGCTTGATCCACGCTTTATCCAAGGGAACAGAAAGTGACCGATGACAGACTGACCGAGATTGAATTCAAGCTCGCGCACCAGGAACAGACCATTCTCGAGCTGAATGACGTCATTACCGATCAACAGTCGCGGATGATGCAGCTTGAAGAGCTTTGCAAGTCCCTGATCGACAAGGTACAGAGCCTGGCCGACGCGGGTGCCGACGAAGGCGGTCAGCACGAGGTTCCGCCTCATTATTAGAAGTCATGCGGCCAGGCGGTCGATCGAAGCGCGGCAAGCGCATCGCCTTTGCGTCAGGGAAAACACCCGGCCGCAGCGATCGACCCCGGTCTTTTGGAGAACATATGCAACTGTCTGAAAGGAATGACGCCGAGATACTCGCGGTGGTCGACCCAATCATGGACCGACTGATGGAAGGCTCGAATCGAATCGACCACGCCATGCACGTCGGCGACTTTACCGAACGCCTGAAGTCGATGGTTTCCGAGGCCGGACTCGAGCGGATGTGCACTGACTTTCAGTCGCGCTTCGGCCTTTTTAGTCATCGGGAACTGCTTGCTATCCTCCGCCGCCGTGATTCGGTCGCGATCGTCTGGCGCCAGTTCGCGACAGAGACTGACGATGAGTTCGTCGCCGATATCGTGCTCGTGGAGAAGGACGGTCGATATCTCGTGGACCACGCGCTGGTTTACTAACGTCATCCCTCACTCAGTCACGTGACTCGGCAGTGTCGGGTCCCCAATCTCAAGCGGTATCGAATCGATGAAATGCGTCTACATCAGCATGGACTCCCTGGAGGACTTTGTCTCCGATGCGGACCTGTCGGTCCCGGCGATGGAAGCGCTGGGCTGGAGCGTCGAGAAACGTTCCTGGCGCGATAGATCCGTTGACTGGGACACAGTCGACCTTGCGTATGTGTGCACACCGTGGGACTACCACGAGCACCTCGAGGAGTTCATGCAGGCGCTGGAGCGTATCGACGCCTCGCGCGCTTTGCTCGTCAACGACCTCGATACGATTCGCTGGAACGCGATCAAGACCTATCTGAGGGAACTCGAAAACCGCGGTTTCGCTGTCGTGCCGACCGAGTGGCACGACGTGCTGACCGAGGACTGCCTGCAGGCGGCCTTCGAGGCATTCGACGCGGAGCGGATCGTGATCAAACCGGTCGTCGGTGCCAATGCGATGGACACGCACGTACTCGTCAAGGGCCCGGGGCTCGCGACGGCGGCGCTTCACGAGGCCTACAGAGACCGACCGTTCATGCTGCAGCCCTTCCTCGGTGTCGTTCAGGATGTCGGCGAGTATTCGCTGTTCTTTTTCGATGGCGACTACAGTCACGCAATCCTGAAGGTGCCGAAGAAGGGGGATTTTCGAACGCAGGAGGAGCACGGCTCCGATATACGCCCGCATGTCGCGTCGCCTGAGCTGATCTCGCGTGCGCGGGACATCGTAGACTCGCTGGAGCCTGGAGTGGCTTACGCTCGGGTCGATTTCGTGTCCGCAGGTAACGACGAATTCCTGCTGATGGAGCTGGAGCTCATCGAGCCGTCGTTGTATTTTCGAACGGACCCGACGTCGACGGAGCGTTTCGCGCGCGGGTTAACGAGCTTTTACCGGCGGGAGACCGGAGCATGAGAATTCTGATCGTTTTACTGTCGCTGACCGTCGCTGCCTGTGGTTCACCGGAGGCCGAGCGTCCCGAGATCCTGATGCAGACCAGCATGGGCGATATCCGGGTCGAGATCGCCGCCGATGTCGCGCCGCTGACCGGGGCGAACTTCCTGCGGCTGGCGGAGGGCGGACACCTCGACGGCGCCGGATTCTACCGGGTTGTACGACCCGACAATGACAACGGGACGCCGCCGATCTCGGTTATCCAGGGCGGGGTGCAGGATCGCGGCTCGCCATTCGCACCGGTCCCGCACGAGACGACCGAGCGAACGGGGCTTACGCATGTGGACGGGGCGATCTCGATGGCGCGAGGCGGGGTCGGTACCGCCTCCACCGAGTTCTTCATCTGCTTGGGCGAGCAACCGGCGCTCGATTTCGGTGGCGAGCGCAACGCGGACGGCCAGGGCTTTGCGGTCTTCGGTCGAGTCGTATCGGGTATGGACGTCGTGCGCCGCATTCATGCGCTCGACGCCGACGCGCTGACGAGCAATCCCTATCTCGCCGGGCAGGTCCTCTCGAATCCGGTCGTGATCGAGTCAGTCTCTATCGTCGACTGAACGAGCGACTGCAGTCAGGCGCGACGCTTCTCCGACGCATCGCCGAGCAGGGGCTTTAAGTACTGCCCCGTGAACGACGCGTCGGTCGCGGCAACGTCCTCCGGCGTGCCCGTCGCGATGACCTCACCACCGCCGTCGCCGCCCTCCGGGCCCAGGTCGATCAGCCAGTCGGCCGTCTTGATGACGTCGAGGTTGTGCTCGATCACGAGCACCGTGTTACCGCGATCCCGGAGCCGGTGCAGGACCGATAACAGCATCTCGATGTCATGAAAATGCAGGCCGGTTGTCGGCTCGTCCAGGATGTACAGCGTACTGCCGGTGTCACGCTTGGACAGCTCACGCGCGAGCTTCACTCGCTGCGCCTCGCCGCCCGACAGCGTCGTCGCGTTCTGGCCGAGGCGGATATACGACAGCCCGACATCGAGCAGCGTCTGCAGTTTCTTGGCAACGACCGGGACGTTCTTGAAGTACTCCAGCGCGTCCTCGACGGTCATCTCGAGAACCTCGTGAATGGTCTTGCCCTTGTAACGAATTTCCAGCGTCTCGCGGTTGTAGCGTTTGCCCTCGCAGACGTCACACGGAACGTAGACATCGGGCAGGAAGTGCATCTCGACCTTGATAACGCCGTCGCCCTGGCAGGCCTCGCAGCGACCGCCCTTCACATTGAAGCTGAAGCGTCCCGGCATGTAGCCCCGTGAACGCGCCTCCTGCGTACCCGCGAACAGTTCACGTATCGGCGTGAACAATCCGCTGTAGGTTGCCGGGTTCGAGCGCGGCGTTCTGCCGATCGGGCTCTGGCTGATATCGATGACGCGATCGAAATGATCCAGACCCTTGATGCTCTTGTGTGGCGCCGGGTTGTGGCTGCTCCTGTTGAGCTCGTCGGCCACTGCCTCGTACAGCGTGTCGTTGACCAGCGTTGACTTACCGGAGCCGGATACACCCGTAACGCAAGTCATCAGGCCGACCGGGATGTCCACATTGACGTTCTTCAGGTTGTTGCCCCTGGCACCGCGTATCGACAGCTGTCTCTTGCGGTCAGGTTGTGCGCGTTTCGCCGGAATCTCGATGCGTCGGGCGCCGGACAGGTACTGACCGGTTAACGATGCGGGGTTGGCCTTGATTTCCTCCGGCGTGCCCTCGGCGACGACCTTGCCGCCATGCACGCCGGCGCCGGGACCTAAGTCGAGCACGTGGTCGGCGGCGAGAATCGCGTCTTCGTCATGTTCGACCACGATGACCGTGTTGCCGATGTCCCTTAAGTGCGTCAGCGTCGAAAGCAGGCGCTGGTTATCGCGCTGGTGCAGCCCGATCGAGGGCTCGTCCAGGATGTACATGACGCCGACGAGTCCCGAGCCGATCTGGCTGGCCAGCCGGATACGTTGCGCCTCGCCGCCGGACAGCGTCTCCGCGCTGCGGTCCAGCGACAGGTAGTCGAGGCCGACGTCCGAAAGGAAGCCCAGCCGGTCATTGATTTCCTTGACGATCTTCTCTGCAATCGTGGCTCGCCAACCCTCGAGGCTCAGCTCGTCGAAGAAGGCCTTGGCCTGGCCGACGGACTTGCCCGAGATCTCGGGCAGCGAATGTCCGTCGACGAACACATGGCGGGCTGCCTCGTTCAGGCGCGTTCCGCCGCAATCCGGGCAGGCCTGGCTGTTCAGGAACTTGGCGAGCTCCTCGCGAACGGCGCTCGACTCGGTCTCGCGATAACGACGTTCCAGATTCGGGATCACGCCCTCGAATCGGTGCTTCTTCTTGACCTGCATGCCGCGTGAGTTGGCGTAGTTGAATTCGATCTTCTCGCTACCGCTGCCCCACAGAACGATCGACTGCAGCTTCTCGCTCAAGGATTCGAACGGCTGCTCGATGTCAAAGTCGTAGTGCGCCGCCAGGCTCTGGATCATCTGGTAGTAATAGGTGGTCTTGCGGTCCCAGCCACGGATGGCGCCGCCCGCGAGCGACAGGGCTTTGTTGACGACGACACGGTCGGGATCGAAGAACTGCTTGACGCCGAGCCCGTCACAGCTGCTGCACGCGCCCGTCGGACTGTTGAAGGAAAACAGCCGGGGCTCGAGTTCCGACAGGCTGTAGCCGCAGATTTTGCAGGCGAAGCGATCGGAAAACAGGATCTCTTCTCCGTCGCCGTCCATCCAGTCGACGCTGGCGACGCCGTCCGCGAGCCGGAGTGCCGTCTCGAAGCTCTCTGCGAGACGCTGTTTCAGGTCTCCGTTCACTTTGAAGCGGTCGACGATCGCCTCGATCGTGTGTTTCTTACGCAGGTCCAGCTTGGGCGGCTGGTCGAGCTCGTACACTTCACCGTTGATGCGTGCGCGCACGAAGCCCTGCGCCATCAGGTCGGCCATCAGCGCGAGATGCTCGCCCTTCCGGTCGCGGACGACGGGAGCCAGCAGCATCAGCTTCGAACCCTCCGGCAGCTCCAGCACATGGTCGACCATCTGGCTCACCGTCTGCGCCTCGAGATTGATGTCGTGGTCCGGGCAGCGAGGGACCCCGGCGCGAGCGAAGAGCAGGCGCAGGTAGTCGTGAATCTCGGTGACCGTGCCGACGGTCGAGCGCGGGTTGTGCGACGTCGACTTCTGTTCGATCGAGATGGCCGGCGACAGACCGTCGATATGATCGATATCCGGTTTTTCCATCATCGACAGGAACTGCCGCGCATAGGCCGACAGCGATTCGACGTAACGCCGCTGACCTTCGGCATAGATCGTGTCGAAAGCCAGCGAGGACTTTCCAGAGCCGGACAGGCCCGTGAACACGATCAGCTGGTCCCTGGGCAGGCTCAGATCGAGGTCGCAAAGGTTGTGCGTCCGTGCACCGCGGATATCGATAGTTTTCATAAAGGAGGCAATGTAGCGACGAGCAACCTGCTAATATACGCCGCCTTTTGACTCCGGCGCAAAACACGCTGCGATGAATAGCGACGAGCCCAAAACAAACAACAACATGCTGCCGTCCGAGCGCCGATCCGTCACCGTACTTGCGCTGATTGGCATGCTCAGGATGTTCGGACTGTTCTCGCTGCTGCCGGTACTCGCGCTGTACGCGGCGGGGCTTTCGGATGCGTCGCCGCTGCTGATCGGCCTCGCGGTGGGTGGCTATGGGCTGACGCAGGCGTCGCTGCAGATTCCGCTTGGCGCATTGTCCGACCGCATAGGACGTGTGCCGGTCATCGTCGGTGGTCTGCTGGTGTTCGCCGCCGGCAGCATTCTCGCCGCGAGTGCCGAGTCGATCTACGGTGTCATCGCGGGCAGGCTGATGCAGGGCGCCGGTGCGATTTCGGCGACGCTGTCGGCGCTGGTCGCGGACGCGACCCGGCCGTCGGTGCGAACGCGTTCGATGGCCATATTCGGTATTGGCGTCGGCTTCGCCTTCCTGCTTGCGATGGTCATCGGTCCGTACATTGCCGCGGCGCTGGGTGTCCGGGCTTTGTTCGTCTTGAGCGCCGTGGTTGCCGTCCTGGCGATACTGATGCTGATGGCCGTGCCCGCCGAGGCTCGCCACAACACGCGTGCACAAAGCTGGGAGTTCAGGCAAGCCATCACGCCGGAGCTTTTGAAGCTCGACTTCTTCGTCTTCCTGCTGCACGCGATCCTGACGGCAAGCTTCGTCGCGTTGCCGTTCCTGCTCGCCGGACAACTTAAGATGCCGATCACCGAGCACTGGACGATCTATGTCGGCGCGATGCTCGTGTCCCTGTTGGGTACCGTTCCGCTGATCCTGCGCGATGAGCGGCAGGGCAAGTCGTCGACGATCGTCACCGCCGTGCTGCTGCTCCTGGGCGCGGAACTGCTGCTGGCCTTCGTCGGCTTCTCGATGCCGGGCGTGTTCATCGCGCTGGCGCTGTTTTTCGCAGGCTTCAACTTCCTCGAGGCCGCGCTGCCGTCACGCGTATCAATTTTGGCCAGCGACACCGCGCGCGGGGCTTCGCTCGGCGTGTTCTCGTCCTCGCAGTTTCTCGGCGCCTTCGTCGGCGGTGTCGTCGGCGGTCGGTTTATCGCGGGCGGGGATCCGTCGCTGGTGTTCCTGATCTGTGTGATGTTCGCCCTGATCTGGCTTGCCGTGCAGGGGCTTGTCCGACCCAAATCCCCAGCCTAGACCCGGAATTGCAGGTGGCTTTTGCCCGGTCAGGCACTAAAATAGGCCCCCCTCGGAGGACTCCGAGCCGAAAATTAGAACAGTAGAGGTGTGGCATGGCCCGCGGAATCAACAAAGTCATCATCGTCGGAAACCTGGGTCAGGACCCGGATACGCGATACATGCCGTCAGGTGGCGCGGTAACCAATTTCACGGTCGCGACCAACGAGTCCTGGAAGGACAAGCAGACGGGTGAGCAGAAGGACAGGACCGAATGGCACAAGGTCGCCATGTTCGGCCGGCTGGCGGAGATTTCCGCCGAGTACCTGCGTAAGGGCTCACAGGTCTATATCGAAGGCAAGCTCCGGACCCGCAAGTGGCAGGACCGGGACGGCAACGACCGGTACACGACGGAGATCATCGCCGACGAGATGCAGATGCTCGGTGGCCGCGGCGGGGGTTCTGCGCCGATGGGGGGTGGTGATCCGGGGCCGGGGAGTAAGCCTCCACCGCCGGCAGACGACTTCGACGACGACATCCCGTTTTAGCACACGAGGCTGTCAGCCGCCGCGATACCGCGTTGCCGCCGAAATCAAAATGCTCATGTACTTGCGTGTACACTCCGCTTTTGATTTCGTCGGCGCCTTGTCTCGCAGCACCTGACAGCCTCCTCAGCCACGTCGCAGGCCTGCTTTTGAGGCCCGTCTCGGGCCGACAGCAAATTTGAAGACATGAGCAAAAAGCTTTTCATCAAGACCTTTGGTTGCCAGATGAATGAGTACGATTCCGAGAAGATGGCGGATGTGCTCAGGGAATCGCATGGCTACGAATTGACGCAGGAGCCGAAGGAGGCTGATCTGCTGCTGGTGAATACCTGTTCGATTCGTGAGAAGGCGCAGGAGAAGGTCTTCTCGGAGCTCGGTCGCTGGCGGCCGTTCAAGGATATGCGCGACGACGTCATGATCGGTGTGGGCGGTTGCGTGGCGAGCCAGGAGGGCGATGGCATCACGAAGCGCGCGCCTTTCGTCGACCTCGTGTTCGGGCCGCAGACGCTGCATCGCCTGCCAGAAATGGTCGACGAGGTCAGCTCGAAGCGACAGTCCGTCGTCGATATCTCGTTTCCCGAGATCGAGAAGTTCGACCGTCTGCCGGAACCCCGGGCCGATGGCTGCACGGCGTTCGTGTCGGTCATGGAGGGCTGCAGCAAGTACTGCAGCTTCTGCGTCGTGCCGTACACGCGGGGCGAAGAGATCAGTCGCCCGCTCGATGATGTCATCACCGAGGTGGTCATGCTTGCCGAGCAGGGCGTGCGGGAAGTCAATCTCCTCGGGCAGAACGTCAATGCTTACCAGGGTCCGATGCACGACGGTGGGCTTGCCGACCTGGCGACCCTGATTTACTACGTCGCCGAGATCGACGGCATCGATCGTATTCGATTCACGACGTCGCACCCGGTCGAGTTTACCGACAGCCTGGTCCAGGCCTACGCCGAGGTGCCGGAGCTTGCCAGCTACCTGCATCTGCCGGTTCAGCACGGCTCGGACCGCATCCTGTCGCTGATGAAGCGCGGTCACACGGCGATCGAATACAAGCAGAAGATCCGGAAGCTCAAGGCGGCGCGCCCGGGGATCTCGCTGTCGTCGGATTTTATCGTCGGGTTCCCCGGTGAGACGGAAGCGGATTTCGAGAAGCTCATGAACCTGATCGCCGATGTTGGCTTCGACCAGTCCTTCAGCTTCATCTACAGCGCCCGACCCGGGACGCCGGCCGCGAGCCTCGCTGACGACACGCCCTTAGACGTCAAGAAGCAACGTTTGCAGCTGTTGCAGGCACGCATCAACCAGCAGGCCATGGCCATCTCCCGTGACATGGTAGGCACGACGCAGCGCGTGCTGGTCGAGCGTCTCTCGAAGAAGAGCGATGCCCAGGTGACCGGTCGAACAGAGAACAATCGGTGGGTCAATTTTGACGCCGATCAGTCCGTGATTGGCAGTTTCGTCGACGTCGAAATCACCGAGGCCTTGCCGAATTCGCTGCGCGGCCGGATGAAGAGCACGATCGCCGCCTAGGCCTGGACCAGGCCCGCAAAGCCTTCCATAGCCGCAACTGACGCGGTAACCTGTCCAAAGATGCACACTCAAGCACCGCGAACCTGCGAAGCCTGCACGAGAGGATTGAAGAACCCGCCTTGAATGCCGTTCAAATATCCCAGGACATCGTCCTGGAACCCGCGGACAACGACCGCCTTCTGAATCTCTGCGGCCAGTTCGACGAACACCTGCGACAAATCGAACGCCGACTGCACGTGGACATTGCGAGCCGCGGCAATCGTTTTCGCGTGACCGGACGACCCGGCGCGGCAGAAGTCGGTGGCGACGTCATCCGTTCGCTGTTCGCGATGACGGAAAAGGAGCGGCTTGATCCGGAGCGCGTGCACATGCTGCTGCAGGAAACCGCGATGAAAGAAGACAGCCCCGACGAAACCGATGCGCTGGCCGATGAGACGGCGATCCAGACGCGCATGAAGCTGATTCGGCCGCGTGGCGCGAACCAGGCGCGGTACCTGAAGAACGTCGCCGAGCACGATCTCGCGTTCGGCATCGGCCCCGCCGGCACGGGCAAGACCTATCTTGCCGTTGCCGCCGCCGTCGGCGCTCTCGAAGCCGAGCAGATTCGCCGCATCGTGCTGGTGCGGCCGGCCGTGGAAGCCGGCGAGCGCCTCGGCTTCCTGCCCGGCGATATGTCGCAGAAGGTCGACCCCTACTTAAGGCCGATGTATGACGCGCTCTACGACATGCTGGGCGCCGAGCACGTCAGTCGCCTGATCGAACGCAACGTTATCGAGATCGCACCGCTGGCGTTCATGCGAGGGCGCTCCCTCAATGAGTCGTTCGTGATCCTCGATGAGGCGCAAAACACCAGCGTCGAGCAGATGAAGATGTTCCTGACGCGAATAGGCTTTGGCTCGCGTGCGGTCGTTACCGGCGACGTGACGCAGATCGACCTGCCGTCCGGCAAGCAGTCGGGCCTCGGTAACGCGATTGAGATTCTCGAAGGTGTCGACGGTATCGGGTTCACGTTCTTCACGAAGCAGGACGTCGTCCGTCACGCGCTGGTGCAGAGGATCGTCGCGGCGTACGAGTCGGCCGACGACTCCAAGTGAACTCGAGTGAAGCGTCGCTGGTCGACGTGCACATCGCCGAAGGCCTGGTCGACATCCCCGACCGGGCGGTCCTGAATCAATGGGTAGAGCTGGCACTGGACGCTCTGGACAGGGCGGGAAAGGTTTCAGTTTCTCTGAGCGTGGTCGATGAAGAAGAGAGTCGGCGCTTGAATCGCGAATATCGCGACCAGGACAGGCCCACGAACGTGCTGTCCTTCCCGATGGAGTTCGATGCAGCGCCGCCGCCGGACGAGCCGCTGTTGCTCGGCGACATCGCGATTTGCGGTCCGGTCGTCGCCCGCGAGGCACGCGAGCAGCGGAAGTCGGCTGAGGATCACTGGGCCCACATAGTGACCCACGGCGTTCTTCACCTGGCTGGCTTCGATCACGAGGACGATGCGGACGCCGAAGTCATGGAGCAACTGGAAAAAAAGATACTGGCCCGGGGCGGGGTTGCAGACCCGTATATCGCCCGGGATTGAAACGCTTGATACAATGACGGATTGGCGTAAATCGCTGAATCCCCGAACTTAAGAGTAATGAACGAAAAACCTCCAAGTACCAGCGGCACAGGGAACCCTGGGCTCGTAGCGCGTCTTCGACGCGCATTCTCGGGCGAACCCTGGAGCCGGGAAGAAATACAGGAACTGATCCAGCAGCCGGAGATCCAGCTGGATGCCGAAGAAAAGAGCATGCTGTCCGGCGTTCTCGAAGTGGCCGAAACGCAGGTTCGGGATGTCATGGTTCCGCGATCGCAGATGGTCGTCATCGACGTCGAACAGTCACTCGAAGAGATGCTGGAGGTGATTGTCGATTCAGGACATTCGCGTTTTCCGGTCATTGGCGAGGACCGCGACGAAGTGCTGGGTGTGTTGCTGGCCAAAGACCTCTTGCGCTACCTCGGCAACGTCAACGTCGAGGACGTCCCCGTACGGCGACTGTTACGCACAGCCTCGGTCATCCCGGAGTCGAAGCGGCTCAACGCGCTGCTCAAGGAATTCCGGGACAGCCACAATCACATGGCCATCGTCGTCGACGAATACGGCGGCGTCGCCGGCTTGCTGACGATCGAAGACGTCCTCGAGGAAATCGTCGGAGAGATCGATGACGAGCATGACCCGGAAGAGGCCGACTTCATTCGCCCGGACGGCGAGAAGGATGGCATGCCGACGTATGCCGTGCGAGCGCTGACCCGTATAGAAGACTTCAATGAGTACTTCGAGTGCGAGCTCAGTGACGAAGACTACGACACGATCGGCGGTCTCGTGATGCACCAGCTCGGGCGGTTGCCGCGTCGCGGGGAGAAACTCGACTTCGACGGCTTCCGATTCGCCGTCGTCAAGGCGGACAAACGCCGTATCGATCTGCTCCAGATCCAGAGGGACAGCGAATAGCAATGGAGCTCAAAGGTTCGGTGCTTCAGTGGCCGGCAGACCGGCCGCGCGTCAGTCGACTGATCTTTTTTGTTCTCGGCGTGCTGTACACGTCGACGTTTGCGCCGATCGGACTGTCGCTGCTGATGCCGATCGTCCTCATACCGGTGCTGTATGTCTGCCTGACGGTGTCTCCGAGGGACGCCTACGGCCACATATTCTGGTTCGGCTTCGGACTGTTCCTGTCGGGTACGTACTGGATCTACATTTCGGTTGTCATATTCGGCGAGGCGCCGGCCTGGGTCGCGCTGATCCTGATGATCGGCCTGGTCCTGATCATGTCGCTGTGGCTGGGCCTGACCGGCTGGCTGATCAACAACCTGTCGCATGGCGAACCCGCGCGCCTGCTCTGGGTGGCGCCCGCGGCCTGGGTTGCGATTGAGTGGTTGCGTGGCTGGGTCCTGACCGGCTTCCCGTGGCTCGCGGCTGGCTACAGCCAGATCGATTTACCGATGGCGGGCTTCGCACCCGTCTTCGGCGTCTACGGAGTCTCTTTCGCGATGTTGTTCAGCGTTGCGGCCGTTATCTTCGCGCTGATGAGCAAAGACGCCCTCCGCATTACCGGAGCAGGACTGGCGCTGTTGCCCTGGGTGCTTGGCGGCCTCCTGTGTCTCGTCAGCTGGACGGAGCCGAGCGGGCAGGCGATTCGCGCCACGATCCTGCAGGCGGGTATCTCGCAGGATCGCAAATGGGACATCGATCAGCTTGTGCCGACGATGTCCTACTACAGGAACGCTACCGCCAGGGAGGCGTCGAGCTCGCTGGTCGTCTGGCCCGAGGTTGCGATCCCGACCCGAAGCAGCCAGCAGCAGGAACTGCAGCAGTTCATCCGCATCATGCAGTCGGACACGGCAGAGCGGGGGCAGTCGGTCGCCTTCGGGGTGCTGGAGTTCCGGAGCGATCGCGGTGAGACCAGGGTCTATAACAGCGTCGCAATGCTGAGCGGCGGCAACGACGTCTCGTTTTACCAGAAGCGGCACCTCGTACCTTTCGGTGAGTACTTCCCCGTGCCCGCCAGCGTGCGGGAATGGATGAAGATGATGAGCCTGCCGCACACGGACCTGCAGGCGGGCGAGGCCGTACAACCGCTGCTTGAAACCGGCGACGGGCTAAAGGTCGCGACAGCGATCTGCTACGAGGATGCCTACGGTGCGGAGCAGCTCTACGCCTTCCCCGAGGCTGAGCTGATCGTCAACGTCAGCAACGACGCCTGGTTCGGTGACTCGATAGCGCCGCACCAGCATCTCGAGATAGCCCGCATGCGTTCGCTGGAAGTCGGCCGGCCCACCATTCGCTCGACCAACACCGGCGTTAGTGCATTCATCGATGCCGAGGGCGAAATCGTCGGCAATACCGGACCCCAGTTTCGCCAGGCGCGCCTGACGCAGATGGTGCAGCCGCACAGCGGATCGACACCGTACGTCGGGTGGGGAAACTGGCCCATAATCGGCCTGTCCGTGCTGCTGCTGGGATTCTTCTGGTTCCGCAGCCGGGCCAGTCTCTGAGCTCTGTTCCCGATCGTTCCCCATCGGCTCTCGACGGCAGGCCCATCGGTGCTGCGTATCGCCTGATCTTGAGGTAGGCTTTCGCCTCTTTAGACAGCCACACTGAAAGCCATGACTAGCGCGTACGACCCGAAAACTGTCGAACAGGCAGCTCAGGCCTACTGGTCCGAGACAAGCTGCTTTGAGGTCTCCGAGGACCCGGACAAGGAAAAGTTCTACTGCCTGACGATGTTTCCGTACCCGAGTGGTCGCTTGCACATGGGGCATGTCAGGGTCTTCACGATCAATGACGTCATCGCGCGATACCAGCGAATGCAGGGCAAGCACGTCTTGCAGCCGATGGGCTGGGACGCGTTCGGCATGCCGGCGGAGAACGCCGCCATCAAGCGAGGTGTGCCGCCGGCGAAGTGGACCTACGAAAATATCGACTACATGCGCGGCCAGCTCAACCAGCTCGGCTACGCGTACGACTGGTCGCGAGAAGTCACCACCTGCAAGCCGGAATATTATCGCTGGGAACAGTGGCTGTTCACGCGCCTGTTCGAGAAAGGCCTCGTGTATCGCAAGAATTCGGTCGTCAACTGGGATCCGGTTGACCAGACCGTCCTGGCGAACGAGCAGGTCATCGACGGTCGCGGCTGGCGTTCCGACGCGCTGGTGGAACGTCGCGAGATCCCGCAGTGGTTCATGAAGATCACGGCCTACGCCGACGAGCTGCTCGAAGAGCTGGACCGCATGCCGGGCTGGCCGGACTCGGTCAAGACGATGCAGCGCAACTGGATCGGCCGCTCCGAGGGCGTCGAGCTGTCTTTCGACGTGGAGGGCGAGAGTGAGCCGCTGACCGTCTTCACGACCCGACCGGATACGCTGTTCGGCGTCACGTACATGGCTGTCGCGGCGGAACATCCGCTGGCCGAAAAAGCGGGGAAGGACAATCCCGACATCCAGGCGTTCATCGAGGAATGCAAGAAGACCGACGCCGCCGAGGCGACACTCGAGACGATGGAAAAGCGCGGCATGGCGCTCGGCATTAACGTCATTCATCCGTTGACCGGGGAACCGGTGCCGCTGTGGGTCGCGAACTTTGTCCTGATGAGTTACGGAACCGGTGCGGTCATGGCTGTGCCGGGACACGATGCGCGCGACTGGGAGTTCGCCAAGAAGCATGACCTGCCAATCAAGCAGGTCATAGCGCCGACGGATGGGACAGAGATCGATATTGACGAAGCCGTGTTCGTCGACAAGGGCGTGCTCATCAACTCCGGCGAATACAACGGACTGGAATTCCAGGCGGCGTTCGATGCCATCGCCGATTTCTTCGAAAACAGCGGTCGCGGTCGGCGGCAGGTCAATTACCGACTGCGCGACTGGGGCGTCTCCCGGCAACGCTACTGGGGCGCGCCGATTCCGATCATCTACTGCGATGACTGCGGTGCCGTGCCGGTACCCGAGGATCAGCTACCGGTTGTGTTGCCTGAAGACGTCGAGTTCAAGGGCGTCGGCTCGCCCCTGAAAGAGATGCCGGAGTTCATCGAGACGACCTGCCCCAAGTGTGGAAAACCGGCCCGGCGTGAGACGGATACCTTCGACACCTTTGTCGAATCGTCGTGGTACTACGCGAGGTACGCCTGTCCCGACAATGACGAGCGCATGCTGGACGAACGTGCCGGCTACTGGTTGCCGGTCGATCAATACACGGGGGGCGTCGAACACGCGATCCTGCACCTGCTGTACGCGCGCTTCTTCCACAAGCTGCTGCGTGACGAAGGCCTGACGGATACCGACGAACCCTTTACCCGCCTCCTGACGCAGGGGATGGTGCTCAAAGACGGCGCCAAGATGTCAAAGGCCAAGGGCAATACGGTCGATCCGCAGGAGCTGATCGCTCGCTATGGCGCGGACACGGTTCGACTGTTCATGATGTTCGCCGCACCGCCGGAGCAGGCGCTGGAATGGTCCGACGACGGCGTTCAGGGCAGTTTCCGTTTCCTGAAGCGATTCTGGGGCTCCGTGCAGGCGCAGGCAGTGGACGTCCCGCCCATCGACCGGTCGGCGCTGACCGACGCGGAGAAAGACCTGCGACGGAAGACGCACGAGACGATCGCGAAGATCTCCGACGATATCGGACGGCGTTACACCTTCAACACGGCCGTCGCTGCGTCGATGGAGCTCTTGAACGCCGTCAATCGTTTCGACGATGACAGTGACAACGGTCGTGCCGTGGTGCGCGAGGCGCTCGAGTCGGTCGTGCTGATGCTGTCGCCGATTACGCCACATATCTGCCACGCACTTTGGGAGGCGCTCGGGCATGAGACGGCGCTGATCGACGAGGCCTGGCCGAACGTTGATGAGACGGCGCTGGAACAGGACCGCATGGAGATCGTCGTCCAGGTAAACGGCAAGCTGCGCGGCAAAATTTCTGTCCCGGCGGACGCCGATCGGGAGTCGATTGCCGAGAAGGCGCTCGCGGACGAGAACGTGCAGCGATTCGTTGAGGGCAAGACCGTCCGCAAGACGATCGTCGTACCCGGAAAGCTGGTCAACGTCGTTGTCTAGCAGCCCGGCCAATACGCTTCGGCGGCGTCGATACGGCGCTGGCAGCGGTTTGTTTGCATGCGTTGCACGCCGGGCACGCGTGGGCCTGCTCCTCCTCGCTGGCGGAGCCATACTGTCCGGCTGCGGTTTTGCGCTGCAGGGGGCCTACAGCCTGCCGCCTTCGATGGCGACGACGTACATCGATACCCGTGATCGATACAGCCTGCTGTATCGGGCGCTTGACGATGCGTTGACGGAATCCGGTGTCGTCGTTGCCGACTCGGCTTCGTCAGACGCGGCAACGTTGACGATACTTGCGGAACAGACGGGACAGCGTGTCCTGTCGGTATCGGCGAGAAACGTCCCGACCGAGTACGAGGTTTTCTATACGGTCGAGTACGCGTTATCCAGCGACCAAAAAAGCCTGCTGGCGCCTCGGACGTTGACGCTGACACGAGACTACACGTACGACGAGAACCGCGTGCTGGGCAAGGCAGCAGAAGAGCAGCTGCTGCGGGAGTCGATCGTCGAGGACCTCGTCCGGATCATCATCAAACAGATTGACGCGATCTGATTCGCACCCGCATGCTGAGGATTCGCGACATCGGCCCCGATCCGGTAGCTGATCTTCTCGAACGCTTTGACCTGTCCTTCGAGCTCGTTGCCAACGAATCACCCATACCCGGCAGTTTCTGGGGCGAGCCCGAGGCCGGCGTTATCGGCACCAGCGTCTATGCGCGTCTCGATACGCCGATTCACTCGGTCTTTCACGAGGCGGGTCACATTGTTTGCATGACCGCAGATCGGCGCGCGTCCCTGCATCGTGATGCCGGCGGGGATGACGTCGAGGAGTCGGCCGTCTGCTATCTGCAGGTGCTGCTCGCCGACTGCCTCGACGGGGTCGGCCGGGATCGGCTGATGCGCGACATGGACCGTTGGGGCTACAGCTTCAGGCTGGGCAGCACCTCAGCGTGGTTCGCATCCGATGCCGACGACGCTCGCCGCTGGCTCGTCGGTCACGGGCTGATCTCGCGCGACGAGGTTCCGACATTCCAGCTTCGCGACGGCGAGCCAACTGTGCCCGCCACGCCCGCGGAATCTTCATAACTTATTGAATTAAATATGATTATTTTCAAATCTTCGCGCGGTGTATAGTCAGTCATGGTCTGGATTCGCTACGCGCTGTATTTCGTCCTCGTCGTCGCCGTGCTCGGCGTGCTGACCCGACTCGAAGTGCATTATCCGGGCTTCCTGAACATCCAGGTGTTCCTGAACCCGACAGACAGCCTCGGCACCAGCGAGTATTCGCCCATCGAACTGATGCAGCCGATCATGTTGCTGGCCTGCTGCGCACTGATGCTCTGGGTGGCCCTCTATTGTCCTGCGCAACGAACCATCGCGGTAGCGGTGGGCGGTCTGTCGCTGGCGTTCATGGTCCGCGAGCTCGATTTTTTCATTGACCGGCTGATCGTCGAGAACCTGTGGCCGGTCATCATAGGGATTGCCGTGGCGCTGGCGATTGTCTACCTGTACCGGCACAACAGGAAACTCAACATTGCCATCGCGCGCGCGTGGCCGTCGCCCGGTATCGTGCTGCTTTTTGCCGGGGGTTGTGTGCTGGCGGGCGCCGTGCACCTTGTCGGTCACGAGCCACTGTGGCAGTCGATAGCGGGAGACGCCTACCAGCGGGCCGTCAAGCTCGCGGTCGAGGAGTTCGTTGAGTTGCTCGGCTACCTGTTCTGGCTCATCGGTACGATCGAGTACGCCTACGAGGCGAAAGCGCTGGCGTTCAGTCCGCAATCGCCTCGCAGCCGGAGGCGCGAGCGCCGCAGGTAGCGCCGGGTGCGCGAATCCTGTCCGACTCAGAGCTTGGTCGGGTTCGGCGCGTCCCCGTAGACCTCGACCGGATCAAACACCTTTTCCGTCTCGGTCCAAACGAGATCGATGTTGCCGTCTTTCTGGGCAGCGTCGAAATCGCCGCCGACCGGAACGCTGCGATAGAAGCAGCTGCGGTAGCCCACGTGGCAGCTGGCGCCGCCTGAGACTTCGACCCGCAGCCAGACGCAGTCCTGGTCATCGTCGATCAATAGCTCACGGATCTTCTGCACGAAGCCGCTCGTCGCGCCCTTGTGCCACAGAACCTCGCGGCTGCGGCTCCAGTAATGCGCCTCGCCGGTCTGGATGCTCTTGCGAAGCGCCTCTTCGTTCATATATCCCTGCATGAGCAGCTCGCCGCTGTCCGCGTCCGTGGTCACCACGGTAATGAGCCCGCGCTCATCGAACTTCGGCGCGAGTTCATCGCTCTCCTCCACCTGCTCGATGGAAAGGCGGGGCTGGAAACGAACGTCTTCGGCGGTCATGTCAGGAATCCGGAAAATCAACGCGGGTCGCGGAGGATACAAGGCTCTGCGGACCGCAGCAATATTGCTATCATTGCGCCGTTTCGCCTGAGACCGGCAAAGCGCTTGCGAAAGGATTATGACGATCAAGCTTCACGACACGCTCAAAGGTAAGAAAGTCGACTTCGTTCCACTGCGGGACGGAGAGGTGACGATGTACCTGTGCGGCCCGACTGTTTATAGCTATGCGCACATCGGAAACGCGAGGCCGGCCGTTGTATTCGACCTACTGGCTCGTGTCCTGCGACGCCGCTTTTCCGTGACGTTTGTCCGGAATTTCACTGACGTTGACGACAAGATCAATGCGGCGTCATTGGAGTCCGGAGAGCCGATCTCGGTGATCACCGAGAGATACAGTCGCATCTACAACGAAGACATGGCCGCACTTGGCGTGCTGCCGCCCGACGTTGAACCGAGGGCGACGGAACACATCGCCGAGATGGTCGCGATGATCGAGACGCTGATCGACAAGGGCTTTGCTTACGAGTCCGACGGACACGTGCTGTTCGACGTCTCGTCCTACGAGCAGTACGGCGCGTTGTCCCGGCGCAGCCTGCGCGAGATGATTGCCGGCGCGCGCGTCGAGGTTGCCGAATACAAGAAGAACGCACACGACTTCGTCCTGTGGAAACCGTCCACGCCGGAGCTTCCGGGCTGGGACTCGCCGTGGGGCAGGGGCAGGCCCGGTTGGCACATCGAGTGCTCCGCCATGGCCCAAAAGCACCTGGGCGAGACCATCGACATTCATGCCGGTGGCCAGGATCTCGTCTTCCCGCATCACGAGAATGAAATTGCGCAGAGCCAGTGCGCGCATGACGGCGCGCCGTTTGCCCGCTACTGGCTGCACAACGGATTTCTAAGCCTTCATCAAGAGAAGATGTCGAAGTCGCTGGGCAATGTGAAACTCGTGCACGACCTGATCGAAACGGTCCCGGGTGAAGTGATTCGCCTGGCGCTGCTTGGCGCCCACTATCGTCAGCCACTGGACTGGTCGCAAGAGACGATGGAGTCGGCGCGTCGCATGCTGGACCGCCTGTACGGCGCGGTCCGCGGCATCGACGTGACGGCGGAGGAACGGGCGGCGGCCGAACCGCCGGGAGGATTGATCCAGGCACTCGAGGACGATCTCAACACGCCGAAGGCGATGGCCGAGTTCTTCGGTCTGGCCCGCGAGCTGAACAAGGCGGACGAGGAGTCTCAACGCCGGTCACTGGCGGCGCAGATGTACGCGTCGGGCGATTTGATGGGCTTGCTGCAGTCCGATCCCGACACCTGGTTTGCCGGGCAGGACGCATCGGGCCTGTCCGCGGAGCAGATTGAGGCCCTGATCGACGAGCGCACGGCAGCCCGCGCCGACCGGAACTTCGCCCGTGCGGACGAGATTCGCAACGAACTGGCCGAGGCCGGTGTGCAAATCGAAGACGGACCGGGCGGCACCACATGGAGGCGAAGCAGCTGATGGTCAATGAAGTCGAGCAAGCGCAGGCCGAGGTCATCGAGGAGTTCGGCTTCTTCGACAACTGGATGGACCGCTACCAGTACATCATCGATCTCGGCAAGCGCCTGCCGGATCTCGACGCGTCAGAACGTGTCGAGGAAAACCAGATCAAGGGTTGCCAGTCGCAGGTCTGGTTTGTTGCCGAGACCAAGGACGACCGCCTTAACTTCCGAGCGATCAGCGATGCGGCCATCGTGTCGGGCCTGATCGCCATCCTGCTGAGGATTTACAGCGGCAAGAAGCCCTCGGACATCCTCGCGTCATCGACCGAATTCGTAGAGGCACTGGGCCTCGCTCAGCACCTGAGCCCGACTCGGTCGAACGGCCTGGACTCGATGCTGGCCGCGATCCAGCGGTTTGCGGCGCAGGCGAACGAGTAATGGCGCGGAGCATCGGACAATGGCTTGCGTGGCCGCTGATCCAGCTCGTTCGCCTCTACCGTTACGCAATCTCTCCCTTCCTGGGGTCGAACTGCCGATTCCAGCCCACCTGTTCCGAGTACGCGATCGAGGCGCTGAAGCAACACGGGCTGTTTCGCGGGGGCGGCCTCGCCATTCGCCGCATTTTCCGCTGTCACCCGTGGGGCGGCAGCGGCTACGATCCCGTGCCGCCCGGGAATGATGACGCAGTTCGCAGAGACGCTTAATGCCGTCGCCCGGGAGCTGGTCTTCCCGCTGCGCGTGCTGTCTGTCGTCTTGCAGATCATCGTGGTCACGCTGCTGCTGTCGATTGCGGTGGCGCTTCTGTCGCTGCCTCCGAGTGGGTTTCTGGTCCTGGTCTGGATAGTCTCGGCGATCGGAATACTCGTCGTTTTGCCGTACCTCTTCAGGAGCCTGATGGATTACCTGGAGTGTCGCGCACGCGACCGACGGCCCGAGGTGGCGGGACTTGAACGGTTTTCAGTTTTCGAGAACACATGGAGCCTGTTTCCGATCGTCCTGGCCGGCGTCGCAGGCTGGGGAATGTATCGGTCCGCGCTTGTCGATAGCGCCATCGGATCGTGGCTCATTCTGCTGTTCGGGCTCGCGATACTGCCGGCTGTACTCTGTGTGTTGGCGATCACGCATTCGCCCTTGCAAAGTGTCAATCCACTGTCTCTGTGGAAGCTCATACACCGGATGGGGCCCAGCTACGCCGTCGTGCCCGGCGTCGCCGCTTTGCTGCTGGTCGTCTATCTTGCGTTCCCTGACGTGCCGGCCTTCTATGACATTCTTCTGCTGCTGTACCTGGCGTTCGCTCTGTTCGGCGCATGCGGTGCCGCGATCCGGCCATTCGACATCATCGACGACATCGAGATTGCACCGGATGAGTCCGCTGGCGAAGAACGGCGACGCGCGATAAGCGATGCGCAACGCGAGAAACAACTGACGCATGCTTACGGCTTCGCCAGCCGCGGAAACACTGCCGGTGCGGTCGATTTTCTCGTCAGCGCGAGTGCTGAAGAAGCCGACCCGATCGCCGCCAGGGAGTGGTATTTCAGCCAGATGCTTCGGTGGGAAGATAACTTCGCGGCCTTGAAGTTCGCACAGACGATTGTCCACGAACACCTGGCGGCGGGTTACGACGTCGCGGCGGTGAAGTTAATACTTCGCTGTCGGCTGCTGGACCCGCGCTTCGCGCCGCTGTCTGAAGACCTGGATGCGGCTATCGCCGCGGCCGAGGCCTGCCAGAACCCGGACCTCGCAAAGGTGTTGAGAATCAGTCGCTAGCGCTGCATCGCGATCGGGGCTGCGGGAAAGACTCACCGTCGAGGAACGCCTGAGCCGGTTTGACAAGTTGTTTAAATTCATGGGCTTAGGGTAAACTCGATCGCGACATGGACAAGAAACTGCTCACAATCCTGTGCTGCCCGATCACCCACAAGGGCCTGAAAGTCGCCGGCAAAGGCGATCTAGGCAAGGTCAACTCCGCCATCGAAGCCGGTAACGTGCAGAATCGCGGCGGCAGTGTGCTGACCGACGAGCTAGAAGAGGCGCTCGTTACCGACGACAGGAAACTGTTGTATCCTGTGCGCAATGGAATCCCGGTCCTGCTGGAGGGAGAGTCCGTCAACATGGAGCAGATTCATTAATCGCACTCAGCGTCCTTTGCCGGGTTCCCGCCCGACTTCGCCAGACACGAGAGCCCCGAACGCGTGAAAGTTCAGGCGAACCAGCTTTCCTCCCACCTGAAATCATCTCTTGCGCCCTGCTACCTGGTTAGCGGCGACGAGCCGTTGCTGGTCGATGAAACACTGGACGCCGTGCGCGGGGCCGCGAAGGCGGCAGGCTTCGTTGACCGGGATGTACAGGTGGCGGCAACCGGCTTCGACTGGCAGCAGCTCTTCGAGTCCGGCGCGAACCTGTCACTGTTTTCCGAGCGCCGGATCATCGAGCTGCGATTGCCCACCGGCAAACCCGGAGTGAAGGGCAGCAAGGCGATCGTGGACCTGCTCGACCAGCTCGATCACGAGCTGATGCTGATCGTCATCACGCCGAAGCTCGATCGCAGCAACGCCAACTCGAAGTGGGTGAAGGCGCTGTCTGCCAAGGGTGTGCACATTCCTATATGGCCGATCGACGTCCGCGAACTTCCCGCGTGGATTTCCGCTCGACTGAGACAGAGTGGCCTCGCGGCGGATCGCGGCGCGGTCAGGATTATTGCTGAACGCGTCGAGGGCAATCTGCTGGCCGCTCACCAGGAGGTCGAGAAGCTACGGCTGATCCTCGGGGAAGGGTCGGTGACGGCCGATGATGTGAGTAAGGCCGTGGCGGACAGCAGCCGCTTTGACGTGTTCAAGCTCAGTGATGCGGCACTGAGCGGGGATTCAAGACGGGCCGCCCGCATCGTCTACGGCCTGCAGCACGAGGGCGTATCCGAAGTTATCGCGTTGTGGGCGCTGACCAAAGAGCTACGAATCCTCGCAGAGCTCGCGAATGCGGTCCAGATGCGTCAGGACGTCGGCATGATCATGAAACGCAATGGCGTCTGGCAGAATCGACAGGCGCTCTTGCGAAGCTGCCTCGCGCGACATTCGCTCGGCTCGATTCACTCGCTCCTGATCTCCGCGGCCGAAGCCGATGCGACAGCGAAGGGGCGCCGCCGCGGCGACCCGTGGCAACTGATCATGAACCTCGTGTTCGGCATAGCCAGCACCGCGAGGCGCGCGGCTTGATCCTGTTTCCCGGGATGCCACGTCGATGAATACGATGGGGGTATTCGGCGGAACCTTCGACCCCATACACTACGGCCACCTGCGCACCGCCTTCGAGATGTTGCAGGCCTTAAGGTTTCAGAACGTCTGTTTCATTCCCTGCGGCGATCCACCGCACCGAGGGTCGACGTTTGCAGCGGCTCACGAACGGCTGGCAATGGTCGAGGCTGCGGTTGAAGGCCAGGCGGGCTTCTTCGTCGACGACCGCGAGGTGCGTCGCGACGGCCCATCGTATTCCGTCGAGACCCTGGAAGCGTTGCGTGACGAGAACCCGGATCACTCGCTCGCCCTGATCATCGGTATGGATGCGTTTCTTGGGTTGACGACGTGGCATCGCTGGCAGGACCTGCTGACTCTCGCGCACATCGTCGTCGCCCACAGGCCTGGCTGGCGGGCGCCGGATATGGGTCAGCTTGGCGAACTGATTGAACAGCACGGCACGCATCGTGTCGAAGACCTGCATGATGCTGCGAGCGGCAGGATTCATATCCACGCCGTCACGCAGCTGGAAATCGCATCAACGGATATACGTGACCTGATCGCCGGCGGTCGGGACCCACGATTCCTGATGCCGGATTCGGTTCGCGCCTACATCAGGCGCAACGGATGTTATGGTGGTTTAGCAACTGAGGAGAATGCTTGAGTGATAGAGAATTCAGTCGTATGAATAGCGAGCAATTAAGTGATCTTGTCGTCGACGCGCTCGATGACATCAAAGGTCTGGACATTGTGAAGCTCGACGTACGCGACATGACAACAGTGACCGATTTCATGGTGCTCGCAAGCGGCACATCGAGCCGCCACGTCCAGGCGCTGGTCGACAATGTTGCGGAAAAGGCCAAGGACGCAGGCCACAAGCCGATCGGCGTGGAGGGCGAGGAAGGTGGCGAGTGGGTGCTGCTGGACCTGCAGGACACGCTGGTGCACGTCATGCTGCCCAAAATGCGCGAGTTCTATAACCTGGAGAAGCTGTGGTCGTTGGGCCCGTCGGCTGATCTGGCGCTGAAAGACGCATAGTCCGTGCATATAAGGCTGATCGCTGTCGGCGACCGGCAGCCGGCCTGGGTCGATGAAGCATGCCGCATCTACAGCGGCCGGTTTCCTCCGCACTGGAAATTTCGGATCGACACGGTCCCGACGACGCGCCGAACGCGCGCAGGCCAGAGCGCCGCTGATTCCGAGGTCGAAACCATCCTCTCAAAGCTGCGACCGCAGGAACGTATGATCCTGCTCGACGAGCGCGGCAAACAATTCACCAGCAAAGCACTCGCCGGAAAACTGACTGAGTGGCAAAATAACGGGCTGGACATCGCATTTGTCATCGGCGGACCGGATGGCGTCAATGACCTGTGTCGTTCGGTTGCGCATCTCGTCTGGTCGCTGTCTGACCTGACGCTGCCACACGGCCTGGCCAGGGTGCTGCTGTCAGAGCAGTTGTACCGGGCCTGGACCTTGCAAACAGGACATCCGTATCACAGGGAATGAGACACGCCCTTAAGGTCACATGGAACAGCCACTGCATCTCGCGTCATCTTCTCCCCGGCGCGCCGAACTTCTGACGGCGCTGGGCCTCCAATTTACTCAGCTGGGTGTTGATGTAGACGAGTCTCGCTTAGGCAGCGAGGACCCGGCCGACATGGTGCTACGGCTGGCAAGCGAAAAGGCCAATGCGGCCGGCGACGCTTCGATCATCATTGGCGCCGACACGGCGGTCGTGCTCGGAGACGAGGTGTTCGGCAAGCCCCGCGACCGCGAAGATGCGATTGCGATGCTGACCCGGCTGTCGGGCTGCGTTCACCAGGTTATGACGGGCGTCGCTGTGCGTTCCGCTGATTCCGTGCAAACTGCGCTGTCGGTGAGCGATGTTCGGTTTCGCAGTGTCAGCGCCGCGGAGGCGAGCGAATACTGGGATACCGATGAACCGGCAGACAAGGCGGGTGCTTATGCGATCCAGGGCCGCGGAGGCATCTTCGTCGAGTCGATGAGCGGCAGTTACTCAGGCGTTGTCGGACTGCCGGTCTACGAAACGGCGAAGCTGCTGGCTGAGGCCGGGATACACGTTCTTAAAGACTGATCGATGAGTGAAGACGCTTCCAAAGAGGAAATACTGATCAACGTGACGCCTTCCGAGGTCCGAGCGGCGTTGCTCGAGAACGGCATCCTGCAGGAGGTCTTCATCGAGCGGGAAGGCCGACGCGGACTGATCAGCAACATCTACTTTGGAACCGTCTCGCGAGTTCTGCCGGGCATGCAGGCGGCCTTCATCGATATCGGCCTTGACCGGACCGCCTTTCTGCATGCCTCCGACATCACGCGTAACGGCGGCAGCAGTGAACAGTCGGAAGATGATCTACCGAGTATCCGCGAGCTTGTCCGGGAGGGGGACTCCATACTGGTGCAGGTCGTGAAGGATCCGCTTGGCAACAAGGGGGCGCGCTTGACGACGTTCATCACGCTGCCGGCCAGGCACCTGGTATTGCTGCCCAAGAGCGACGGCGTCGGTATCTCCGCGAGGATCGAGGATGTCGAAGAGCGCGATCGGCTGCGCGAGATGACAGAGCAACTGCTCAACGAGATGAATATCGAGTGCGGCGCAATTGTTCGCACCGTGGCCGAGGGCGCATCGCGCGAGGCATTGGCCGCCGATCTCAAATACCTGCTCAGGTTGTGGGGTGTCGTCCAGGAGCGCTGCGGTACGAGCACGTCGCGGCGCTTGATTCATGAAGACCTCGCACTGCCACTCCGCGTGCTCAGGGATCTGGTCAACGTGGATGTGGAGCGAATTCTCATCGATTCAGAGGTCGACTTTACGGCCATGAAGGAATTCGCCGCGACGTTCCTGCCGGAAGTCGAATCGAAACTGGAACACTACAAGCGCCGTCGACCCATCTTCGACCTGCACGGCATCGAGGATGAGATCAAGCGATCGCTGGAGAGGAACATACCGCTGAAGTCCGGCGGCTACCTGATCTTTGACCAGACCGAAGCCATGACGACGATTGATATCAACACCGGAGGCTACGTCGGTCACCGTAACCTCGAAGAAACGATTTACCGTACCAACCTTGAAGCGGCGGTGGCCATCGCGCGTCAGCTGCGCATTCGTAACCTCGGCGGCATCATCATTATCGACTTCATCGACATGGAAGAGGCCGGGCACCGGGAAAACGTGCTGGCCGTTCTCTCCCAGTCCCTGGAAAAAGACAACGCGAGGCATCAGATCACCCCGGTGTCGCCGCTGGGCCTCGTCGAGATGACGCGCAAGCGCACGCGCGAGAGCTTGCAGCACATACTTTGCGAAGATTGCGCCAGCTGCAATGGCAAGGGTTTCGTGCTGACCGTCGACTCTGTCTGTTTCGAGATCTTCCGCGAAATCATACGGCAGGCGCGCCAGTTCGAGTTCGATGCCGTCATGGTGCTCGCTCACCAGGACGTCATCGAGCGACTGTTGGACGACCAGGCCAACGCGCTGGCCGAACTCGAGGAGCAGACCGGCAAATCCATCCAGCTGCAGTCCGAATCGCTGTACCTTAAGGACCAGTTCGACGTGGTGCTGATGTAGGCTCGATGAAGAAGCTGTTTCAAAAAGTCTTCAAGGTGCTCGCGTACACGATCGCGGGTTTCGTCATCCTGCTCGCGATCGGCGTAGGCCTGCTGCGTCTGTTCCTGCCACGGCTCCCCGAGTACCAGGAACAGATCAAGGTGTGGGCCAGCGACGCGATCGGTGTCGGCGTTGAGTTTTCTGCGATGGATGCGCGCTGGGGATTGAACGGCCCGGAACTGAAGTTCCTCGATGCCGAGCTGATCCGACCCGACAACCTGCGCAGAATCGTTGCCGCAGAGGAGGTTAGCATCAGCGTCGCGCTGATCCGCCTGATGACCGAGCGGACAGTCGCTATCGACCGCGTCGTCGTGCGGGACTCGCAGATCGAGGTGCGGCGCCTCGACACGGGCGAATTCTGGTTCCAGGGCAGCTCGCTCGATGAACTCCTGCCACCGCGTGAGCAGGGCGCGACGATGCAAAGCAGTGCTATCGAGCTCATCGGTGAAAACATTGAGCTGCTGTACCTGCGCTCCGGCGATGAGCGTCCGCGGCGCTTCGCCGCGCCCAGCATTGTCGTCAGGGGTGACGAGACGCGAATCGCGATCGATGCCGAGATCTACCCGCCTAGCGAGATCGCCGATGAACTCCTGGTTTCCGCAACCTACCTGACGGACGTACCGGCCGAAGAGCGCGTGTGGGACGTGTTTGCACGCATCGAGGACGTCGAACTGCCCGCGTTGTCCACACTGGTCGGCAACGAGGCCTGGCGCGTGACCAGCGGAGGCGGCGACGCCGACGTATCGATCAAGCTGGCCGACGATGGTGTGCAGTCCGCGTCGATCGACGTGGACCTTATCGACCTGTCCCGGGACGGGCAGGATCCCGTCGCGCTGAAGGGGCTCGTCGAGTACCGACGCGAAGACGACGGCTGGTTGCTGGCCGGGACCGAGCTGGAGCTTGCGACGCCGACCGGGGAATGGCCGCAGTCGTCGTTCCGGCTGGATACCGGGCTCGATGAACAGGGGTCGATCGCAGAGCTCGACGTTCGGTCCGACTACGTCAATCTTCGCGACCTGCGGTTCGTTACGCCATTGCTCGATCCGGAGCTCGGAGAACGGCTGGATACGCTGTCGCCGCGCGGTGAGATCAGGGACCTCGACCTGACGCTGTCGGGAATCGGCACCGAGCGACTCACGTATGCGGTATCCGCAGACCTCTCTGAAATAGGGTTCGAGGCGATCGAGCGCGTGCCGGGGCTCCGCGGGTTTTCAGCCCGTGTGCGGGCCGACATGTCCGGCGGTCGGGTCGAGATGCGATCGGAGAATCTGACGTTGTTGCTGTTCGACTACCTGTCGGAGCCGATAGAACTGGACAGCGCGCTTGGCACGATTATCTGGCGCCGCAGCGGCGATCGGACAACGGTGCTGTCTGACAATATCTCACTGAACAACGGTGACCTTCAGAGCCAGACCAATGTGCAGATCACGATCGACGGCGACGCTTCGCCCGAGATCGACCTGGCCAGCGAGTGGACCCTGTCAGACCTGGGTTCGGCGAAACGCTACATTCCCGAGAAGCTGGTGTCGCCGAAACTGTACCGCTGGTTCCAGGATGCGTTGCTCTCGGGTTCCGTCAACAACGGCAGGACGCGCCTGTACGGCCCGCTCGACAAGTTCCCGTTCGACGGCGGGGAAGGACGCTTTCTGCTCGAAGCGACGATCACCGACCTGCTGTTCAAGTACCTGCCTCGCTGGCCAGCGGCGGAAGTCAGGTCGATGGACATCGTGCTGGACAATACGCGCCTCTATACCGAGAGAAACCTCTCCTTCAACGAAGGGCGCGAGGTCCGGGACGCCAGGGTTGAGATTGCCGATCTCAGAGAAGCCGTATTGACGATCGACGGTCGGTCAGACGGTGCAATGCAGTCGCTGCTCGATTTCTCACGCAACAGCCCGCTCGACGATCTCCTGGGCGGTGCGCTCGGACGCATCAGCGTCGGCGGGTCCGCCACGGCCGATATCGACCTGCTGGTGCCACTGAAGCAATCCCGCGAGTTCGAGATTGAGGTTTCCGTCGTTGCTGATGATGCAGAACTCAGGATCGACGGTCTGAATCCGCCGATCACCGGCATGAACGGTCGCGTCGTGATCAGGAGAGATTCGATCGAGAGCGAGTCACTAACCGCACAATTCCTCGGCGAGCCGATCGACATCGTTTTGACCGACGCTCAGGAAACCGGTTTCCGCTACGCAGCGGACATCGAGGGCAGCCTGTCGATCGCGGGTCTGTCCGACGGATTCGGCTTGCCTGTCGATGGCCTCATCGACGGCAGCACGAGCTACACGGCGCGAATCCTGTTTCCGACGAGACAGGAAGAAGACCGTCAGCCTTTGACGCTGCGTATCGCCAGCGATCTCGCGGGCGTCGAGGTCACAATGCCGCCTCCTTTCGGAAAATCTGCAGACGTCGAACGGCAGGTCACCGGCGACATTCGTTTTCCGGGCGGCGGCGATATCGCGTCAGCAGGGCGTACCGACGACTTCACATGGGACCTTTCCTTCGTCAACGACGACGGCATGGCCTTCGAGAGGGGCACCCTCGTCGTGGGTGAGGACGTGGAATCAGAGCTCGTCCAGACGCGTGGCTTGCACATTCGCGGCAACGTACCGCAGTTCTATCTCGATGACTGGCTGGCCGTCGGCCGGGGTGACGGATCGCGTTCCGTCGTCATCGATGAGATTCGCTCGGCCGACGTGGTTGTCGACGACCTGCGCCTGCTCGGCCAGCGTTTTAGGGATCACAGCGTGGAGATGGACCGCAGCGCGAGGGACTGGCTGATACAGGTGGACGGAGAACAGGTCAGCGGATCGATTACCTTGCCCTACGAGTTTGGCCCGGAGTCGACGCTGGTACTCGAGATGCAGCGGCTGATCCTGCCGGGCGACGACCTGTCGCCTGGCGGCCGAAATGACATCGACCCGCGGAACCTGCCCGCAATGACGATCCGCGCCGATGAATTTGCAATCAGGGAACGTTACTTCGGCCGCGTGGAGGCGGATGTCAACAGCACCGGTCAGGGGCTGGTCGCAGACCGCATCATCGCGAACGATGCCAGCTTTGAAGTGTTCGGCAACGGGCGCTGGGTCGTCAATGAGGACGACGCCAGCGGCTTCAGGACCTACGCTGTCGGCGGCCTCCGCAGCAACGACATCAAGGCGACGATGGACAGACTCAACTACCAGCCGGGCTTGAACGGCGACGACCTGTCCGTGATCTTCGACGTCAACTGGTCAGGCGGGCCGTCAGCAGAATTCGTCGAAACCCTGGACGGCGAGGTGCAGGTCAATTTCGGTCCCGGCCAGCTGGATGATGTCGACCCCGGCGCCGGCCGCGTGTTCGGCCTGTTGAGTATCGTCGCACTGCCTCGACGGCTGTCTCTGGATTTCAGCGACGTATTCCAGAAAGGCTTCGGTTTTGACACGATCGAGGGCGTGTTCCGGATTGACGACGGCGATACCTACACCTGTAACCTGACGCTGGAAGGACCGGCAGCGGCGATCGGTATCGTCGGGCGTGCCGGTCTCACGGACAGGGACTACGCGCAGTCGGCTATCGTCAGCGCGAGTTTCGGCGATACGCTGCCCGTCGTTGGCGGCCTCGTGGCCGGCCCACAGGTTGCCGCGGCGCTACTGATCTTCTCCCAGATCTTCAAGAAACCGCTGCAGGACCTGAGCCAGGTCTATTACGATATCGGTGGTACCTGGGACGAGCCGTCGATCGAGAGTTCGGACGCAGCCAGTTTTGCCGAGACCGGGCGCCTGTCCGGTTGTATAGAAGACGCTCAGTAAGTCACAGGAGAGGGCAAGATTCCGATGCGCGTTGCAGCCATCCAGATGAACAGCGGTGACCAAGTCGAGGAAAACCTCGCGCTCGCGGGTTCCCTCATTGCCGCGGCTGCGCAGGATGGATGTCGTATCGTCGTTCTGCCGGAGAATTTCGCATTGATGCCCAGAAGCGGCCGCGACAAGAACGCGCACGCGGAGGCGGTCGGCAGCGGGCCGATACAGGCGTTTCTTGCGGAGACCGCCATGGCCCACGGCGTCTGGATTATTGGCGGCAGTATTCCCGTCAAGTCACCCGAGCCGGAGCGTGTCTACGGTGCGTGTGTCGTCGTGGACGACGAGGGCGAGGCTCGCGCTGTGTATCGCAAGATTCACCTGTTCGACGTTGATATCTCCGACTCCGACGAGTCCTATCGTGAGTCGTTCTCGATGTACCCGGCGGACGAGGTCGTCGCCGTCGACACGCCTGCCGGCAAGCTCGGCATGAGTATCTGCTATGACGTGAGGTTTCCGGAACTGTACCGAGCCCTGCTGGACGACGGCGCCAGCTGGTTCACGGTGCCGGCGGCATTCACGGTGACAACCGGCCAGGCGCACTGGCACGCGCTGTTGCGAGCACGGGCTATTGAGAACCTCGCCTACGTCGTCGCGCCCGGGCAGTTCGGCACGCACCCTGACGGGCGTTCGACCTTCGGGCACTCACTGATCGTCGACCCGTGGGGCAGGGTGCTCGCCGAATCATCGGACAGCAACGGGTTTATTGCCGTAGACTTCGACCTCGACATGCAGGCGAAACTGCGCAGCGAGTTTCCGGCATTGTCCAATCGAAGATTGACCAAAGGACGTAGGATTTGACCGACTCAAACCAGGCCAGTATCGAAACAGTCATGGCAAACGTGCTAGAGCCAGTCGGCCTGGCGGAGCAGCACCTTGCGTCGACACTCGGTGACGTCATGAGTGGCGGCGTCGACTACGCGGACCTGTATTTCCAGGTCAGCCGCGCGGAAAGCTGGACGCTGGAAGACGGGATACTGCGGGAGGGCAGCTTCAGCCTCGACCAGGGCGTTGGCGTCCGGGCGAACAGCGGCGAGAAGACCGGTTTTGCGTATTCAGACGAATTGTTCCTGCCGGCGCTGACGAAGGCCGCTTCGGCCGCGCGCGCGATCGCGCGGTCCGGCGACAACCAGGGCGTGCCCGCCTGGCAACGAACGACGGTGCCGCTCTTGTACACCGCGACGGATCCGACAACGAGTCTGCGGGACGACGAGAAAGCAGCGCTTTTGAAGAGAATTGACCGCGAGACGCGGGCTCTCGATACCCGCATCGAACAGGTCATCCTGAGCATGACGAGCTCACAGGACCATGTACTGGTAGCGGCGTCCGACGGCACACTCGCGGCCGACGTCAGGCCGCTGGTCCGGTTCAATGTCAGCGTCATCTTAGAAGAGAACGGTCGTCGCGAGCAGGGCTACGCTGGTGGCGGTTCACGATCTGACCTGCAGTACTTCCTGGCGGGTGAGCGGCCCCTCGAGTACGCGCGTGAGGCCGTGCGGCAGGCGACGGTTCAGCTCGAAGCCCAGGCGGCCCCTGCCGGCGCCATGCCGGTCGTTCTTGGCCCGGGCTGGCCGGGCATACTGCTGCATGAGGCTGTGGGCCACGGACTCGAAGGTGACTTCAATCGCAAGGGTACGTCGGCTTTCTCGGGCAAGGTCGGCAAGCCGGTCGCGTCACCGCTGGTCACGATTGTCGACGACGGCACGATCCAGGATCGACGAGGGTCACTGTCGATCGACGATGAGGGAACGCCGGGAGCCTACAACGTGCTCGTCGAAGACGGTGTGCTCCGTGGCTACATGCAGGACAAACTCAACGCGCGCCTGATGGGGGTCAAACCGACCGGCAACGGACGCCGAGAGTCATTCGCGCATATCCCGATGCCGCGGATGACCAATACCTACATGCTTGCGGGTCCGCATGACCCGGGCGAGATCATTGAGTCAGTAGAGCAGGGGATTTACGCGCCGAATTTCGGTGGCGGGCAGGTCGACATCACATCCGGCAAGTTTGTGTTCTCAGCGAGCGAGGCCTACCTGATCGAAGGCGGGCGGCTGACGAACCCGGTCAAGGGAGCGATGCTGATCGGCGACGGGCCAGAGGCGCTAACGCGAATATCGATGGTCGGCAACGACTTGCAACTCGACAGCGGCGTCGGGACCTGTGGCAAAGACGGACAGTCGGTGCCGGTCGGTGTCGGTCAGCCGACATTGAAAATCGATGAGTTGACCGTCGGCGGCACCGCCTGATTGACATAACGCCAGTATTTGCGCGGATTCCCGCGATTGCGTGTGACTTGTGACACGGCAAATGATTGTCGCCTTGCCTACCCTGTGTACCGTCCTTCAATCACAGGAACTCAAGCCATGGCGAGCGACAGAACAATAACCGAGAATGATCTCGAGGCGAACGCGCAGAGCCTAATAAACGCGCTGCGTAGCGAAGCTTCTGAAGCCGAGCCCGACCTCGCCGTCGACGGCCTGTCCGAGTCCATCCTGTCGCGTTTCCTGGGCCTGTTTCGCTCACGGAGCTAGACGCCTGAGATTCTCCCCGGCTGGTTCCTGAGGCGGAACCAGCTGGACGAGACGCGCCGCAATATGGAACACTGACGCCGCTTCTGTGGAGAGTTCTCGATGTGGATTTCAAAACCCATTTATGAGGCCTTGCCCTACTTCTACCTTGTGGCTGGCGTCATCACACTGAGCGCATCGATGTATGTGGACCACTGGTATTGGCCGACCATCTGCTTTACGACCGGCGTTTTCTGCCTGGTCGCCGGACTGGTCGTACTGCTGAAGCGTCGGGATGCGCGCTCCGGGAAGCGCCGGCAGAGTAGTCCGGCTGAATGACCGTCGCTAGCTGACGGCGGAAGCGTCGCCGTTATCCTCCAGATCTTTATCGACCTGATTTTCAAACTCGTCTTCGTCTGAGGCGTGCTCTTCGAGCATGTCTTCTTCGGCCACCAGGTCCTCCGCCGTCGACGCATCCGCGCCCGATTGCTTGCGCAGGTCGGTGTAGACGATTTCGTGGATGCCGATGCTGACCACGTCACCGTCCTCCAGCAGGCAGCTCTTCACCTGGCGATTACCGACGAATACGCCGTTCGTGCTGTTGAGGTCCTGCACCGTGCAGCCCTTCTCGTCGCTGACGAACTGTGCGTGGTGACGACTGACAAATTTGCTCTTGATGTACAGCTCGTTGTCCGGCGCACGACCGGCGACGACGCGTCCCTCGGGAAACTGGTGGACGCCCAGTGACTCACCGTCAGCGCGGACCTCGAACTGGGCAACGGGGTCCGCGTGCTTCTGCTCGATGTAGGCCACCTGCCGATACAACCCGGTCTGTGTCGGGTGCTCCGACCAGCCGAGTTCGGCGACGGCTTCGCGGACGTCGTCGACATCCACCGTCGGCTTCTCATCGGCGAATGCACACAGCAGGGCCGAATCACACAAGGTGTTGATCAACCTCGGAATACCGCCGGTGTAGCGGTACAGATCGTCGTAGGTTTCGTCGGCGAACAGCTCGTTGTCCTCGCGACCCGCAATCGAGAGACGGTGCTCGATGTACTTCTGCATCTCCTCCCGGTCCAGCGGCCCGATATGGAAGCGCAGCCTGACCCTTTGGACGAGCTGCTTCAGTTTCGGTGAATCGAGTGAGTCTTTCAGCTCCGGTTGGCCGGCGAGGATGATGCGCAGCACCTTTTCCTTGTGCGTCTCTATGCCCGACAGGAGTCGAATCTCCTCGAGCACCTTGGTCGACAGGTTCTGGGCTTCGTCCACGACGAGGACGACCTTCTTGCCGTTGGAGTATTGCTCGATGAGGAACATGTTGAGCATGTCCAGCAGTTCGACCTTCTGCTTGTTGAAAGGCTTGAAGCCGAACTCGGTCAGCACCGCCTGCAGGAATTGCGTCGACGAGAGCTGGGTCTGCGACACGACGGCGTATACGACATCGTCGTCGACTTCCGACAGGAACGACTGCAGCAGGGTCGTCTTGCCTGAACCGATCTCGCCCGTGATGACAACGAAACCGTCCGCAAGCCAGATCGTCGATTCCATGTATGCCTTGGCGCGAGCATGCTGCTTGCTCCAGTACACGAAACTCGGATCCGGCGTCAGCCGAAACGGTTGTTCATCCAGCTTGAAGTGTTCCAGGTACGACATTCTGTCGATTACGGCCTAAATTTGAGTCAGATTCTTCAGTTTACCTGCTTTAGCACAGCGGGTTCTATGTTCAGGTCACGGTACGAGATGTCCACTGCGTCACGATTCTGCTGACTTCGGCGACGGCGCGGTCGCGTTGCCCGGCGGTCGGTGCGACGACGGTGACGTGACCGACCTTGCGCCCGGGCCGCTCCGACTTGCCGTAGTCGTGAAAATGACCGTCGTCGAGTGACCTGACCGGATCCGGGATCGATCCAATCAGGTTCTGCATTCCCGAGTACCCTTTACACTCGGGCTGACCCAGGGGCAGTCCCGCCACGGCCCGCATGTGATTCTCGAACTGGCTGCAACGGCAGCCCTCAATCGTCCAGTGGCCGCTATTGTGCACACGCGGCGCGAATTCATTCGCGAGCAGTTGCTCGCCGCAGACGAACAGCTCGAGAGCGACGGTTCCGACGTAGTTCAGGCGATCCAGCAGTCGATGCGCGTAGTCCCCGGCCAGCGTCTCGAGCTGCGGGTTGTCCAATGGCGCTATCGACGTATCCAGAATGCCGTCGGCATGCGTGTTGTGCGTTAGCGGATAGACGACGACGTCTCCGGACTGGCTCCGGGTCGCGATGACAGACACCTCGAAGTCGAACGGCACAAACGCTTCGGCGATCAGCGGTGTACCGCCCAGCTTGTCCCATGCCTCGTCCCGGTCCGTGTCATCCCGGATGACTGCCTGACCTTTGCCGTCGTAGCCGAAACGGCGCGTCTTCAGGACGATCGGCAGGCCGAGCTTGTCGATCGCCTCGTCCAAATCGCTGCGCGAGTCGACCGCGAAGTAGCCGGGCAACGGAATCGACAAGGTTTCGAACAACTGCTTCTCGCTGAGCCGATCCTGGGCGGCCGACAGTGCCTCAAGGGGCGGATAAACCGGCACGCTGTCGATGGCGGCAAGCGCGTCTACCGGGACGTTTTCGAATTCGTAGGTGATGACGTCGCACGACGCGGCCAGCTCAGCCAGCGCGTCGGAATCGTCGAACGCCGCCCGACGACAGTCGCCGATGGAGGCAGCTGGCGGCCGATCGCCGGGGTCTACGAACAGGCATTCGAGTTGCAGGGATTTCGCCGACTCCCCCAACATAAGGCCCAGCTGGCCTGCGCCGATGACGCCGATCCTCACGGGTCTCAGACGCTCGGGTCCGGGTGCGACAGTACGGTGCGGGTCTGGCGATCGCGGAAGGCATCGACCGCCCGTGCAACTTGAGCGTCAGACGTAGCCAGGATGGCGGCCGCGAGCAGGGCGGCATTAATCGCGCCCGCCCGGCCTATCGCGAGAGTCCCGACGGGTATGCCCGCCGGCATCTGGACGATCGACAGCAGCGAGTCCTGTCCGTTCAGCGCCTTCGATTGTACGGGCACGCCGAGCACGGGCAGGCGAGTCTTTGCGGCGGCCATGCCGGGCAGGTGAGCGGCACCTCCGGCGCCGGCAATGATGACCTTGATGCCCCGATCGGCTGCCGATTCTGCATATTCGAACAAGAGGTCCGGCGTCCTGTGAGCCGAAACGACCCGGGTCTCGTGCTCGATGCCGAGCTCACCAAGCGTGTCGCTCGCGTGCTTCATGGTGTCCCAGTCGGAGCGGGATCCCATGATGATTCCTACCTCAATACTCATCGCGAAAGTCTACCATGTTGGTCAATCAGGGCCTGATGGATGCAGCGGAACAGCTCCCGCCGATATCGCTTTTCGTCCCGGTCATTGTTTGCATTGTGATACGACCTCAGCAGGGTCCTGACGGCGTCGGCCGACCCGCTGACCTCCGGCATGTCGTTCACCGCTGATTCACCCTCTCGTAACAGTCGATCCCGAGCCCGTTCCGCCTGCGCGAAAACACGCTTTTTTAGTCGCTCCTGCTCGCCGAGGGCAGCCAGAGCGGCGCGAAGGGCGTCGACGTCCGTCCCCGTCATGTATTTCCCAATCAGCTTCTTCTGCCGTCTGAGCGCGCCGTGCGACTTCATCGATTTTGCGGCGATAATCGCGTCCAGCAGCGACTCCTCCAGCGGCAATGCACCGAGCGTTGCAGCATCGAAATCGATCAGGCTTTCGCCCAGCGCCTGCAGTTCGGCGTGTTGCCGTTTCAGTGCGCTCTTGCTGGGTTTGTCGTTTGACACAGGCGTAGCTGCTTTGCCGGGCGCCGCAGTCTATCATGCACATCTTTAGACGGCGCAGAGAAGGAACGTAATGGGTGAGGTAACGGAGCGGGACATCGCCGCCAACGCTGAAACGGAGGCGCTCGTCGCCGCGGCTCTCGATGAGGCGAAACGTCTCGGCGCTACGCAGGCCGAGGTAGCCATCAGCCGCGACAGCGGGCTGTCGGCGACGGCTCGGCTGGGCGAAGTCGAGAACCTCGAGTACACCAATGACCGGGGCATGGGAGTTACCGTCTACCGCGACCAACGCAAGGGCAGTGCAAGCACGTCCGACCTGACGCCCGCGGCCATCAACGAAGCCGTTGCGAAAGCCTGCACGTTCGCGGAACACACCGCTGCCGATGAGTTCGCCGGGCTGGCCGAAGCGGACCGACTTTGCACCGACATCCCCGACCTGGACCTGGAGCATGCCTGGTCGATCACCGCCGACGATGCGATCCAGCTGGCGATCAGCTGCGAAGCCGCCGCTATGGCCGCGGATGCGCGCATCAGTAACTCGGAGGGCGCGACGGTCTCCAGCAGTCGCGGCGTAAGGGCCTACGGCAACTCCAACGGCTTCTTCGGCGAGTTCGCAAAGACCAGCCACAGCATCAGCTGCGTCGTTCTCGGCGAGCAGGACGGCGACATGCAGCGCGACTATTACTACAGTGCGGCGCGGGACCCTTCAGAGCTGGAGGACGCTGATACGATCGGGCGGACCGCGGCGCTTCGTGCGGTCAGTCGACTGGGCGCGAAAAAGATCAAGACCTGTAAGGCTCCGGTCCTGTTCAAGGCTGAGCTCGCGAGGGGTTTTGTCGGTCACGCGATCGGCGCCATCTCCGGTGGCGCGCAATACCGCAAGTCCTCGTTCCTGCTCGATGCGCTCGGCGAACAGGTGTTTCCTGCCTGGGTCGATATCGACGAGCGGCCGCACATTCCGAAAGCCCTCGCCAGCGCTCCCTACGACGCCGAAGGCGTGGCGACCTACGATCGCAGTATCGTCGCCGGCGGCAAGATCGACGGTTACGTGCTCAGCAGTTACTCGGCCCGCAGACTCGGCATGCAGTCGACGGCAAGCGCAGGCGGGTCGCAAAATCTCATCGTCTCGTCGAACGATGCCGATCTGCAGTCATTGATCGAGCGCATGGGCACCGGCCTGATCGTCGAGGAACTGATCGGGCAGGGCGTTAACGGCGTAACGGGCGACTATTCGCGCGGCGCGGTGGGTCACTGGGTTGAGGACGGCGAGATTGCCTACCCGGTTCACGAGATCACGATCGCCGGCAACCTGCGCGATCTCTACGGCGCCATCGTCGCCATCGGTGAGGACCGTGATCTTCGGGGCGCGATTCGCTGCGGTTCGTTGTTGATCGGCGAGATGACGATCGCCGGCAGCTGATCGCCTAACTCTCCGGCGCAGCCTGCTCGCGTCGCTCGTCCATGTCGTCCAGCAGGTCCGACAGCGTTCGGGTCCCGACCGTCTTTGCGATCGCCATGTCGATGTTCTTGGATAGGGCGTCGACCTCTGTATCCCAGGACGGCGTCACGCGAACCAGGGATTCATCCGTGGTCCTGACGACGGACAGGACGTCGTCCAGCGTTGTCCGCGCCATTTCGCGTCCCGGTAACAGGTCGTCATCTTCGTTGCAGGTCAGGAGTCCGCCCTGCTCGAGTTTTGCGATCACCGGCGACAGCGTCAGCGACGGCAGTCGAAGCTTTCGGCTTAGCGACTCGAGATTGATTTTCTGCCCAGGCTCGCGGAATGCGCTGCCCACCAGCAGCATGACGTTGAGCGCCATCCGCTCGCGCGTCGAGTTCGACAGCCACGGTTCCTCTCGACCGAGCCGCAGGTAGGCCGGGTTCTGCACGTAGAAGGCGATCTTTGCGCCGAGCAGCAATACGATCCAGTTCAGGTAGATCCAGAACAGCGTGATGACCGCGATCGCAAAGCCGGCGTATACGGCCTGCGTGCGGGCCGAGTTTACGACAAACGCCGTCATCAGCAGGCCGATGCTGGCCCACATGAATCCGCCGGCAAGGCCGCCGATCAGCGCCGACTTCAGTTTGACCTGCGTGTTCGGGATGAAAGCGTAAAGGAAGGTAAATACGGCGCTGACGAGCAAGTAAGGCGTCAGCTTGCTCGTTGCAACGAACAGCGGACCCACGACTTCATTGTTCAGCAGGAACTGGACGAACGAATCGTTTTGCAGGGAGGTCAGCATGCCGAGCGCGATAACGATCACAACCGGCCCGACCAGCAAGACGAACATGTACTCGGTGAAGCGGCGCGCGAAGCTCCGCGACGCGCCGACGTGCCAGACGAAGTTAAAGCTCTCCTCAATCTTCTGCACCATGGAGACCGCGGTGTAGATGAAGAACGCCAGGCTGATACCGCCGAGCACGCCGCCATTGACGTTACGAACCAGCGTCATGACGTTGTCAGTGATTTCACGTCCCTTCTCGCCGAGCGGCTCGAGGACAAGGTACATCTGGTCCTCGAGTGCTTCGTGTACGCCGAAGCCCTTCAGGACAGAGAAACTGAAAGCAATCAGCGGCACAACGGACAGCAGCGTCGTGTAAACGAGACTCATGCTGCGCATCGTTATCTCGCCGGAAAACAGGTCACGCAGCGTCGCGTACAGGTACCTGAGCAGGATGGCGGCCCAGCGACCGAATGTGCCTGACGCGGGGAGGTTCTTACCCCAGACCAGTGCATCGATTTTTTGCCTCGGATCGAAGGACATCTGCGCGTTCCCGAATGCGATCAACTATTGTAGCGTGGGTCAGAGTATAGTTCGCGATCCTTGTTCACGGATTGCTTTGCAAATGGCCCCCGCATACGCGCAAAGAATCGTCTGCCTGACGGAAGAGACAACCGAGACGTTGTACCTGCTGGGCGAAGAAGCGCGCATCGTCGGCATCTCGGGGTTCACGGTCAGGCCACCGAGGGCGCGCCGGGAGAAGCCGAAAGTTTCCGCGTTTCTGACAGCGAAAATCGACCGCATTCTCGAACTCGAGCCGGACCTCGTGCTCGGCTTCAGCGATCTGCAGGCCGATATCGCCGCCGAGCTAATCAGGCACGGTGTCCCTGTTCACGTCTTCAACCATCGCAGCGTGGATGAAATCCTGTCGATGATCTGCACCGTCGGCGCTCTGATAGGCGAACAGCAGAAGGCGGAGGCGCTTGCCGCGTCGATGACGAAGCACATCGACGAGATTCGGGCAGAGGCAGCCGTTGATAAGAAGCGTCCGCGCGTCTACTTCGAGGAGTGGGATGATCCGCTGTTGAGCGGGATTCGATGGGTGTCCGAGCTCGTATCGATCGCGGGCGGCGAAGACTGCTTCCCGGAGCTCGCGAGCCAGCCGCTCGGCAAGGACCGCATCATCGCGGACCCCGGCGAGGTTATCCGCCGCGCGCCCGACATCATCATCGGTTCCTGGTGCGGCAAGAAGTTTCGACCGGAGCGCGTGGCCGAGCGTGACGGATGGCAGGTCATTCCCGCTGTCGGGGACAAGCAGGTATTCGAGGTCAAATCGGCGTTGATCCTGCAGCCCGGCCCCGCCGCGCTGACCGACGGCCTCGATGCGCTGAGGGAGATTATCCGAGGCTGGCAGGCGCTACACGCTTAAACGTTCAAGCGCCTCGCGATACTTGTTCGCCGACTGCTGAAGGATGTCGGCGGGGATGCTGGGTCCCGGCGCCGTCTTGTCCCAGTCGAGTGTCTCGAGGTAGTCGCGCACGAACTGCTTGTCGTAACTGGACGGGCTGCTGCCAACCTCGTACTGATCCGCCGGCCAGAACCGGCTCGAGTCCGGCGTCAGTACCTCGTCGATCAGATACAGCTCGCCATCCGCATCCAGGCCAAACTCAAACTTCGTGTCGGCGATGATGATGCCTCGCTCAATGGCGTAACGAGCGGCGCGCTCGTAAACCCGGACGGACGTCTCGAGAACCCGGTCAGCAAGGTCTTTCCCGATCATGGACTCGACGGTCGCCATGTCGATGTTTTCGTCATGATCGCCGGCCTGTGCTTTCGTCGCCGGCGTAAACAGGGTCTCGGGCAGCTTATCGGCCAGGCGCAGGCCTGCCGGCAGGTCGATGCCGCAAATCCCGCCACTTTCCTGGTAGTCCTTCCAGCCGGACCCGATCAGGTAGCCCCTGACGACGGCCTCGATGGGCAACGGCGACAGGCGCCTGACGACCAGCGACCGGCCCTCCAGCTCGCTGGCCAGGACCCGGTCATGGAGCACGTCGCCGATGGGTATGCCGGTCAACTGGTTTGGAATGATGTCCCGCATCATCGCGAACCAGAACAGCGAAATCTGCGTCAGGATCTCTCCCTTGCCCGGTACCGGATCGGGCATGATGACGTCGAAGGCAGACAGCCTGTCCGTCGTCACGATCAGCAGGTGATCGTCATCGACCGCGTAGATGTCGCGGACCTTGCCTCTAGCAATCAACTCGAGTTCTGGAATGCTGGATTCGAAAAGGGGCGTGCTCATCGGGACAGTCTTTTCGGTCAATTTTGGATGATCGCCGTTCGTGCAGGGCGTCGCAAGCGCTTTGGCAAGCGCGCGGGCACACGATACGATAGGGCGATTGATGCCAGCGGGCGAGTCGGTGTACTGGGGAAAAGTGATAGGGACGGTCGCGGGACTGGCGACAACCAAACCCTGGTTTGCATTGCTTGGGCTGATTCTCGGCCACCAGTTCGACCGTGGCTTCCAGGCCCGATATCAGTCACTCGACGACAAGATGAACGGTCTTGGGCGACTGCCGGCCGGCTATGTCCAGATCCTGTTCGAGTCTATGGGCCACCTCGCCAAGTCGGACGGGCGGGTCAGTGAGGATGAGATCCGCGCGGCGCGCAAGGTCATGCATCGACTGGGCCTGAAACCGGCGCTCGTCAGGAACGCCATTTCCTGGTTCAACGACGGCAAGCGCACCGATTATCCGCTGACCGCCCGGGCTGGCGAGCTGAAACGCCGGTACGCGAGGCGTAACGACCTGAGACTGCTGTTTTTGCGGCTGCTGATCGAGGTATCCGTGTCGAAGAGCCGCGTTCGGTCCCGGGAACGCTCGCTGATCTGGTCAGTTTGCGAAGAGCTCGATATCGGCAGGGTCGAACTGGCCCAGATGGAGGCGATGATCAGGGCGCAGAAGGGCTTTCGCCAGTCCCCTGCCGGCCATGCCGATCGCGGGCGCGTTGCTGCGGCCTACGCAACTTTAGGTATTGACGCTGCCGCGGATAATGATGAAATCAAAAAAGCCTACCGGCGCCAGATGAATCGCTATCATCCGGATAAACTGGCCTCGGAGAATCCCGACGAAGCCGCGCTCGCTGAGGCGCAAAGGAAGACCCGGGAGATCCGTAGCGCTTACGAAATGCTCAAGGCTCGTCGGTCGATTCGCTAGGTGCAACTACAATTAAACGTGCAAGGACATGCTGTGACTCCATTAATCGCCCCGTCAATCCTGTCAGCAGACTTCGCCCGCTTAGGCGACGATGTGCGTGCCGTCCTGGACGCGGGCGCCGATCTGATCCACTTCGACGTCATGGACAATCATTTCGTCCCCAACCTGACGATTGGTCCGATGATCTGCGAGGCCCTGCGCAAGGACGGCATCGAGGCGCCGATCGACGTCCACCTGATGATCGAACCGGTCGACCGGATTATTCCCGAGTTCGCCGCCGCAGGCGCCGACTACATCACTTTTCACCCGGAAGCGACACGGCACATCGACCGTTCCCTGTCTCTGGTCCGGGAGAGTGGCTGCAAGGCCGGGCTCGTGTTCAATCCCGCGACGCCGCTCGACTGCCTGGACTACGTCATGGACAAGGTCGACATGATTTTGCTGATGTCGGTCAATCCGGGTTTCGGCGGACAGGCCTTCATCCCCAGCGCACTCGACAAGCTGCGCGAGGCGAGGGCGCTGATCGACGAGAGTGGCATGGACATCCGCCTCGAGATCGATGGCGGCGTCAAGGTGAACAACATTGCCGACATCGCTGCTGCCGGAGCGGACACTTTCGTTGCCGGCTCTGCCATCTTCGGCAGCGACGACTACGCGGCGACGATTGCGGCGATGCGCTCAGAAATAGAAAAAGCCGCCGCAAGCTGACGCTCGGGGCGGCCCTTTCAAAGGCTATGCGCTGACGATCGTCAGTTTCGGTTTGGGCGCGCGCCGTAGACGACAATCGTCTTGCCGCTGGCGGACACCAGCCCCTGCTCCTCGAGCACCTTCAGAACGCGTCCTGCCATCTCGCGCGAACAGCCAACGAGACGCGACAGTTCCTGCCTGCTGACCTTGATCTGCATGCCGTCCGGGTGCGTCATCGCGTCCGGTTCGTTGCAGAGGTCCATGATGGCGTGCGCCACTCGGCCCGTGACGTCGACAAACGCGAGGTCGCCCAATTTGCGATTGGTGCGGTCCAGGCGGGTCGCGAGCTGCGTGGCGAGTTCAAATACGAGGCCGGGGCTCTCGCTCGCAATCTGGCGGAACCTTGGATAGGTCATCTCGGCGATCTCGCACTCGGTCCGGGTACGAACCCACGCGCTTCGAGTAGGCTGTTCGTAGAACAGGCCCATCTCACCGAAGAACTGCCCCTTGTTCAGGTACGCGAGCACCATCTCATTACCGTCTTCGTCCTCGATCATGACTTCTACTGATCCGTCGACAATGTAGTAAAGAACGTCCGGCAGATCGCCGGCATGAATCATGACGGTTTTTGACGGAACGGTGCGGACGCGGCAATAGCTTAGAAAGCGATTAATCGCCGGTACGTCACTCAGTGTTCTTGCGGAAGTCTGCATATAGGATCCCTCGCGCTCTGGCGCCCTCGTTCTCATTATGTTGGCGACGCGTGCCAACGATTCCCCTGACCGTGTTCCCCCGAACAGCGGCCGATTCTTAGACTATATCCAATAAGCGGTGCGCGTCATAACCTTTGACGTAATAGTCATTAATTTTTTGATGCCTTCGGGCAATTCCGCGGCCCCGGCCTCGATAGCATCATGCTCGTGTTCCTCTTCCTCAACGCGCATTTGCTCGATAATCGCGCGACTGCGCTTGTCGTCTCTGGGCAGCCTCTCGTAGTGACTCTCAAGGTGCTTCACCACCTGCTGCTCCGTTGCTGCGATGAAGCCGAGGCTCCACTTGTCGCCGAGCACGCCGCTCGCAGCGCCCATCGCGAACGCACCTGCGTACCAGAACGGGCTTAAGCGGCTGCGGTCCGATTTCAGCTCCCTGAGCCTCTGCTCGCACCACGCGAGGTGATCGAACTCCTCCTGCGCGGCCTCGTGAATGTGGCTCTCGACAGTGTCCTGGCGGGCTACCGCGGCATGACCTTGGTAAAGACCCTGTGCCGCGATCTCACCGGCGTGATTAACCCGCATCAGGCCGGCGGCATGTCGCCTGTCCGAATCGGACAACTCGGCTTCGTCCACGTCTCGGGCAGGATAAGGACGCGCCGGAGAGCCGGCAGGGGCGGCGACCGTTCGAAGGAAATTGTTGGCCCCGGAGAGCAAGCGATCGAGGCTGGATAATTGGCGTTCTTGCATCCCGCGAATTATAGCAATATTCATGGCGCGGGCAGCTATATCGACTGGCTCTGCAGGCGATCTCGGAGGTAGCCTCGCTCGCCGACGAGAAGTTATACTCGCGCCGCCGCGTTGGCCATATTTAACCGACACGAATGCGATCGTGTCCGATCAGGGAATCACATTGTGCAAAAGATAACTGTTTTCGCGCTTTGCGCGTTGTTCGCCGGCGGCCTCGCTCAGGCTGAAGAGGAAAGCCCCTGGTCCGGTAAGGCCTCCCTCGGCTACCTGGCCACGTCCGGCAATACCGAGAACTCGACGCTGAAGTCGGACTTCGAGATCCACTATGTCAAGAACAAGTGGGAGCATTCGTTGACGCTGAAGGCTATTCAGGCCAGCGAAGAGAACAATACGACGGCCGAGGCCTATGACGCTGGCTGGAAGAGCGAGTACAACTTCAGCGAGACCGACTTCCTGTTCGGTCGACTCGACTGGCGAAAGGACCGCTTCAGCGGCTACGACACCCAGTTCTCGCAGACAGCGGGTTACGGACGACGCGTCCTGGAAACCGAGCGTCAAGAACTGAATGCCGAGATCGGCGCTGGTGCCAAGCAGTCAGACCTCGCTGATGGGACAACGGTAGAGGAGTTCATTCTCCGCGGTGGCCTCAATTATCGCTGGGTCTTCAGCGAAAATGCCGAGTTTACTCAGGACCTTAGCGTCGAATCCGGCAGCGACAACACCTATCTCGAATCTATCTCGGCGGTCAAGGCCAACCTGATTGGCGAGGTGTCGCTGGTGGCCTCGTTCACCGTCAAGAACAACAGCGACGTGCCGGCCGGCAACGAAAAAACCGACACTTTCACGGCGATCTCGCTCGAATACGCATTCTGAGGCTCGCGGCCGCCGTGGATCGCCGGATCGGCTCTTTGTAAGTCACTGATTTAGAAAGCATCGGGGCGATGTTTGCCCCGACGTCCGTTCTGGCGCTAAATCGCGGTTTTTGTTTGCAAAGGCCTGCGTACTCAAGTACCATTTCGCGCCTTTCGCCCATCCGGTGAGGCATGCTCTTGCCCGGCGGGCCGTTGGCCTCCGAGCCAGCACTGACAAAACACCTAACGGATCAAAAGAATGAAGACGTTTTCTGCAAAGCCAGCAGAGGTACAGCGCGACTGGTTCGTCATAGACGCGACCGGCAAGACGCTCGGCCGCCTGTCGACCGAGATCGCACGCCGACTGCGTGGCAAGCACAAGCCCGTGTATACGCCGCATGTGGACACCGGCGACTACATCGTTGTCGTCAACGCGGAGAAGATTCGCGTCACCGGAAACAAGCTGACCGACAAGATGTACCACCATCACACCGGTTACATCGGCAGCCTGAAGTCGATCTCGCTGGAGAAGCAGCTTGAGAAGGCGCCCGAGCGCGTGCTGCAGGCTTCCGTGAAGGGCATGCTGCCGCGCGGTCCGCTGGGTCGGCAGATGCTGTCCAAGCTGCGCGTCTTCGCCGGTCCGGAACACCCGCATACGGCGCAGCAGCCCGTACCGCTGGAAATTAACGCCTGAGTGCGGATGAGAGAATCAGAATGAGTGACAACTTCTACTACGGAACCGGCCGCCGCAAGACTTCAACGGCACGCGTTTTCCTTCGCGACGGTGGTGGTGACATCAAGGTCAACGACCGCCCGCTGGACGTCTTCTTCGGCCGCAAGACCGCCCAGATGATCGTCCGTCAGCCGCTGGAGCTGATGAACCTCGAGAACAAGTTCGACATCACGGTAACGGTGTCTGGCGGCGGTACGACCGGCCAGGCCGGCGCCATCCGCCACGGCCTGACGCGCGCACTGATGAAATACGACGAGTCGCTGCGTTCGCCGCTCCGCAAGGCCGGTTTCGTGACCCGCGATGCCCGCGAGGTAGAGCGTAAGAAAGTCGGACTGCGCAAAGCACGTCGCGCAACCCAGTACTCCAAGCGCTAAGTTCACACCTGCAGCTTACCGGCTGCAAAGCCCTCGAGGAGGGCAGGCTGTAACGATCGTCAGACACTGCTGTCATCGACACAGTGAGATTTGGGGGATCGTCTAGTGGTAGGACTACGGACTCTGACTCCGTCAACGGGGGTTCGAATCCCTCTCCCCCAGCCAAAAAATACGGGCCCCAAACGGGGCCCGTTTTTTTTGGCTGGGGGAGCTGGAGATTCTCACCCCCTGGGTTCGACAGATCGCGCCAGCGATCTGGACGCACTCGCAAAGCGAGGGCGCCCGTCCCGATAGATTTCTGAGGTTACTCGATAAATATGGGGTTCTTTTCCGGACGGGGTGAAGATCGGCCAAAGCCGATCTGAGTCAATCCCTCTCCCCCGTAGCTTCGGCCACCCCCGTGGTTCCGATCCCGAACTTTGACCACTAAAGATCAATTCGCACCGATCCGGAGCACACGAATTTCCACCGTGGGCGAATTGGGCCTAAGCCGATTCGAGTCATCCGAGCACGGCGTAGCCGTGCGACAGACACGCGAAGCGCGAGGCAGCGAAGCTGCCGTTCAATCCCTCTCTCCTGTAGCCTCGGTCACCGCCGTGGAATCTATCCCCGACTCACCCACCAAAGATCAACCGAGGCGCTTAGCGCCGACAGACGCGCGAAGCGCGAGGCAGCAGAGCTGCTGTTCCATCCGCACCGACCAATAGCTCAAGAATTACCACCGCGGGCGGATTGCCTTCGATCCGAGGCGCGTAGCACTGACCCACGCCCGCCGGGCGAGGTCGCCATAACGCCGTGCCGTCCCACTGTCGCTTAGCTGTCGACCGAGATTGGTCCCTGGCCTTCCAGGATGACCTCTCCGGAAATGGCGTCCGTAACGCCCAGCTCTCCACCCAGGTCATCAAGCGTATCGCGGAACGTATCGAGCGCACCGATCATGAGCGGACTCGCTGCAGCGATCGCGTCAACGTCTTCCCATTCGCCGACCAGGCAATAAGACAGGTCGCCGGTCCTGACGAGCGAGATCTTCTTGAGCCCCGGCATTGAAGGAGGGTCGACCTCGCTGTTCCTGGCGAGAAACTCCTTCTCGCGATCGGGTTTCACGTGCATGCGAACCACGTTGTATGCAGTCATACTCGCCTCCGTTGGTCGCCGCATCAAAAAGCCATCGAAAGATCGAGGATTTTGATTTGGGCGGTTAGTTTTCTGCTCCCGAAGCAGTAGGCCAGATTGCGGCTACTTCGCCTGCCGCGAATTCTTGGGCAAGACTCGCCACAAGAACAGCGCAATGCCGGCGCCAATGAGGACAAAAGGTGCCAACGGCTGTTGCACATCGAGCCCTTGCCAAAGTCCCGCGACAGCAAACCCGATGCCAACCAGGACCCAGAAGCCCTCCAACGGAACGCCGGACGCTTTGCGGACCGCTTGCATACCCAACGTGATTGCGGCCACACCGAGCAAGCCGACACCCAAGCTGAAACCGGCGAGCCAGGCAACACCAACCCAAATAAAGAACAAGGCCCAGCCTGCCGCATCGTACTTGCTGGTGCGATCATGCCGCTCCATAAACTCCGTCATCTTGTTGAAGTCAGGCGCACCGTCCGGACCACAACACCATTTCGTCATGTTTTGCGTCATTTTAATTCTCCGCCAAGTCGCCGACTGCGACGGGGCACCGGAGGGCGGCTCGCCTTCCCGTGAGCCGTTGGCATCGGCTCAAGCTTATTCATTCACCTGATCAACGTAGCAGGGCAGCGAATTTCGTCAATTCTGGGATGTACTTAAGGGGCGGAGACTACCGCCGTAGCGGCAGTCGCTATGAATCACAGGTTGTCGGTTTACGCCGGGCTGCGTGGGAGGGCGGTCTCATCTGCCAGCGGCCGATTGCCTTTCGCATCAACCGGGTATCAAGGCATCACGCCGCTAGTGCCCGCCGCTGGTGGAGGGCCCGTGAAGCCAGGCAATACTCCTGGCACGCGGCTGAAGCCTGCATAGGACATCGTCGCAGAATTCCGTCGGCCGAGTGTCGACCACGGGTGCTGCAACCTGCAGCACTACACCCGATGTCTGTGGCAATTACGAATTGCCGAAGGGAAGGAACATCGATAGTTTTTGCGGTAGGCCAAACTGACAATCGCGTCGCATCTGTACCGTGACCAGGCGATAAAGTTGCCACAGATGGCCATGTGGCAGCGGCCCCGGCCGCCACCGATGTTGGCGCAGGGAGAAGGACAATGCCTGTCAACCTGACACCAAGAGACGTGTCGGCCCACCTTGAGGGCTTCGATTCAGTCCTTATTGCATCCTGTCCCGTCTGTCCTCCGATGTGTCTTGCCATGCAGAAAAAGGAAGCCTTCATTGAATTCTTCAAGCATGGCATCAAGACCAGCGCTTTCGAAGACTATATACAGACCATTCGCGACTCGCTGGCGGAGCGTGGCGTTCGAACCGGAGTGTTTTCCATTCACACGCCGACGCCAATGATGTGTCTCTGGACGACCGGGCAACGAGCGCGCCTGCTCAAGCGGGCCAAAGACTATGATGCGGTGCTGATCCTGGCTTGCGATTCGGGTACGGAGTCGGCGAAGGATGCCCTAAAGGGCACGGACTGTCAGGTCATCCAGGGCATGGATATGGACGGGGTGATCAATGCCACGACGTCGATCCGCTTTCCGCTGACCGTTGTCATGGAGCGTAACGACGATTCGGCCTGTGATACTCGGGTGACATGAGTTGGCGATTCCACGTGTATCGACATGCGTTCTCCTATTAGTCTTATGCCGGCCACTTTCTGGGCCATAGTCGGTTACTTCATTCAGTCTTCGTCAACCAGGGTTGATGGGAGCATGAAAACCCTCGGCCAGATTCTCGGCTTTTGGGCGCTTGTTATCTCCGGATTCGTAGTCCTCGCCGGCGCCTATGTCTCGATGGCCGGGCTGTGTTCGGTGGAACTGCTGTTGCAGTGTTGGAATGGTCGGGGTGCCTGATGATGACGATCACGAGGAGTTCTCTAGTTCGTATTACCACTCTGTTCACGTTATTACCGTTGCTCCTGGCGAACGGCTGTGATCCGGCTTCGACTACCGACTACAGCTATCGACCGCCACAAAAAATGGATGATGGATTCGATGTCGGCACACTGAATGAAGTCGGAATGAACCCGGCACTGATTGCCGAGGCGGCAGGCAGGATCGAAGACGGCCGTTTTGGCGAAATCCATTCCATGCTCATCTTCAAGGACAACCGACTGGTTTTCGAAGAGTATTTCCCTGGCCATGAATACCAATGGGACGGCCCGAACTTCCACGGCGCCTGGGTGACCTGGGACCGAGACATGAAACACGACATTGCCTCTGTCGGTAAAAGTATTACGTCGGCCTGTGTCGGCATCGCCATTGAAGAGGGCTTCATCGAAAGCGTGGAGCAGTCCATGTTCGACTACTTGCCCGAATACCGACATTTGAAAACGGACGGCAAAGATCGGATCACCATCGAACACCTGGTAACCATGACGTCGGGTCTTGATTGGGATGAATGGAGCTCATCGCTTTCGGATACGAGCAATGACCTGATCGCATTATGGTTCTGTGACGATCCGGTCGGCTGCATCCTGGAAAACCCGCTGGCCAGTGAACCCGGCGCCGCCTTCACGTACAACAGCGGCAACACGGTTCTGCTGGGTGCGATCGTCGAGAATGCCACCGGCAAGGACATTGAGGCGTTCTCCGCCGAGTATTTGTTCAAGCCGATGGGAATTGACCCAGTTGCATGGCACCGGATTAATGATGATGTTATCTACGCGGGTGGCGGGCAGAGAATGACCCGGAGAGAGATGCTGAAATTCGGCGTAACCTACCTCAACGACGGGCTGTGGGACGGTAAGCGAATCGTTTCCGAACAGTGGGTCGAGGCCAGCGCAAGGCCGTTTCCCGGGCCGGGCAGCAGCTGGCGCAACAGGCGGTGGAATCCGATTCCGCCCGATGATGGCACGCCAGGGCAACGTGGCTATTCGTATGGGTGGTTCACCCATCAGTTTTCCCACTCCGGGGAGAAACTGCCTTCCTATTGGGCGACAGGTTTCGGAGGACAGAAGATCATCGTCTTTCCTGACCGGAATGCCGTCGTCGTTTTCACGAGTGGCAACTACGAAATGCCGTCATCCAATGCGAAGATACTGGCCGACTTCGTCATCCCGGCGTTCGAGTAAAAGCAATAGTGAAGCTGGGTGGAGCTCCCAAGAGAAGTCACTGGCTACATCGTGTCAGACGCGCGACTTCACGATGTTCGGAAACCGGCCGCGTGGGAGTCGGTATCGGCAGGAAAGCAGCCGTCCGTGCCGTAACTCCCGTCTCCTTCCTGTCCGTGGGTCGCCAAGCTGGTCCCGATGTTGGCAGGCTCATGGCTTCATTTGCTATCCAGGCCAGACGTTCGCCGCTACCGCTCAAAACCCCGGGGAATCCCCCAAGCAATCGAAATTGAGTTCGCAAGAGTCGACAGGCAACTGCTTGCACAGCGATTTTCCTGGATCGGCGGTACGACCCGTCAACGAAACAAGTCACTCCTGGCCAGGTTCGTAATCAAGACCACCGAATCATGCTTCAATTTCCGCTCAGTCGAGATGGCGTAAAAGCGCTCGGTAATTTCATCCGTCTGACCTACGACCGACATCCGATACATCCGGCAAATCTCGGCCTCGATCACCGTCGGGGCGGCAAACAGACCGGCACCAGCCTCGCCGAAGGCCTTGAGCAGAGCGCTGTCGTCGAATTCTCCCGTTATTCGGGGCGAGATATCGTGATGCTCGAACCAGTCATCCAGCCGTCTCCTTAACGCCGAGTCCTTCGATGGCAGAAGCATGGGCGCGCCGTCGAGGCTCGCGGGAAACTTGCCCTTGTAGCGCCGGGATCGTGATTTCCGAGCGAAGAATGACATACCGCTGGAGCCGAGCCGGTGGTTGAAGGCCTTCAGCCCAAGCCCCTCGGGCGCCGGCTTGTCGGAGAGGACGATATCGAGGCGGTGGATGGCAAGCTCCGACAACAGATTCTCGAGCGAGGATTCATGACACCGCACCCGGACCGGGTGATCGCCGGTCAGGGACGGCGCGATGATGCGTTCGCCGATCAGTTTGGGCATCGAGCTGACCATGCCGACATTCAGCACGGTAGGCCCGCTTAATTGCCTGCCCCTGACCACATTGGCCAGTTCGGCGCCGACAGAGAAGATCTCGTCCGCGTATTCGAAAACGACTCTTCCCATCTCGGAGAGCACCAGGCGACGGCCTACGCGGTCGAACAGCGGCTGGCCGACTGCCTCGTCGAGCAGTTTGAGCTGGCCACTGATAGTCTGCGGCGTCAGGTGCAGGATTTCGGCCGCTCTCGCAATGCTGCCCTCGCGGGCGACCGTCCAGAAATATTGCAGATGGCTATAATTCAGGTGGCGCATACGCTTAACATATCATAATTCGAGGAAACCGAATTGAATTATCGTATACAACGAATTGAACGAACAAAAATGATCGCTAAACTAACCGTCAGCAATTTGGAGAGTCGTCATGAACATCATCGTTCGCGCGAAAGGCGTTGAGCTTGACGACCAGTCAAAGAGATTCCTGGTCGAAAATACCCGGACTGCACTATCTCGCTTCGAAGATCGGGTGATGGCAGTCGATGTATTTGTCAGCGACGAGAACGGCCCGAAGGGCGGCAACGACAAGACTGCCGTGTTTCGCGTCCGGCTGACCAACGGGCACTTATTGACGACTGAGACGACGAAGAGCGATTTTTACGCCGCATTCGCCGCCGGAATCAAAACGACGAAGCGCACCGTACGGCGCTCGATAAAAAAGTCCGCCCAGCTCGAGAAAGTCTCTTTCCGAACGCTCCCTGTATCCCCTGGTCTGGACATCTAAATTGAGTGCCGTTTCCCTACCGCAGCCCCGCAAGGGGCTGCGGGATTTCGTCGAATCCAAAGGATTCAATCATTCCGTCACCGCGTTGATCATCATCAACGCCATTACGCTCGGTCTCGAGACGTCGCAAGCGGCGATGGCGTTCGCCGGTCCGCTCCTGTACTTCATCGACAGGGCCGCACTGATCATCTTCACGATTGAGATCTCCCTGCGTATCTGGGTCTACCGCACGAACTACTTCAAGGATTTCTGGGGCATCTTCGACTTCCTTGTCGTCGCGATTGCCTGGATCCCGGCTTCCGGTCCGCTGTCGGTGCTCCGCGCGTTACGAATCCTGCGAGTTCTCAGGCTTGTCTCCATTGTTCCGCAGATGCGCAAGGTCGTCGGGGCATTGCTGCATTCGCTGCCCGGCATGGGATCGATCGTTGCCGTGCTGCTCCTGGTCTTCTACGTGGGTGCCGTGATGGCGACCAAGCTCTTTGGGGGCGACTTTCCGGACTGGTTCGGCAGCATTGGTGCGTCGATGTATACCTTGTTCCAGATAATGACGCTGGAGAGCTGGTCGATGGGTATCGTGCGGCCGGTCATGCAGGAGTATCCGCTCGCGTGGATGTTTTTCGAGCCTTTCATCATCGTTACGAGCTTCGCCGTCCTGAACCTGTTTATTGCGTTGGTCGTCAACTCCATGCAGTCTCTGCATGACCAGACCACCGAGTCGGTTCGCGAGGAGGCGATTATTGCCCATGATGAGCGCGAGGCTCTGCAGCGACAGCTTGCCCGAATCAGTGAGGACCTGGAGAAGATTCGAGCAGAGGTAGCAAGACGTTGAGTATCGACCCAGTCATCCTGTTTTTTGGACTCGGTGTCCTGGCGGGCCTCGCCAAGTCTGATCTCAAGATTCCTCCAG
>JASJBE010000072.1 GCA_030066655.1 Woeseiaceae bacterium
TTGGGGACATTCTGCTTTTCTCGAAAAGCAGAATGTCCCTGTTTTCCACCGCTACAGGGGTGATGGCAGGGTTAGGTCGACTCGGAGGCCTTGCTCGGTGTTTTGGGCTTTGATTTTGCCTTCGTGCATGGACAGGGCTCTGGCTGCGATTGCCAGGCCCAGACCGGCGCCTTCTTTGTCTTTTGAGGCTGTGGATCGGTAGAACGGGTCGAAGAGGTGCTTCAGGTCGTCGTCGGCTACTCCGCCTCCGCTGTCTTGTACGCTGATCAGTGCCTGGTCGTCTTCTTTGGTTAGTGAGACCTGCACATTGTCGCCTCCGTGGATGACGGCGTTTCGGATGACGTTTTCTACTGCGCTTCGGAGGGCGCCGGCGTGAGCTTTGAGTTCGATGTTGTCGTCGCCTTCGAACTCGATGGCGATGTCCTTACCCGCGTTTTCGAAGCGCACGTCGTCGATGACGCTCTCTATGAGCTCGGCGAGATTGATGGTCTCGCGGTCGCCGCTCATGTCTGCGTCCAGTTTCGAGAAGGTCAGTAGCTGGCCGACCAGGGCGTCGAGGCGTTCGGCCTCGGCGTCGATTCGGTCTAGTTCGGGTAGCTCCCCGGTCTTGCGTCTTGCCAGTTCGAGGGCGACCTTGAGCCTTGCGAGTGGCGAGCGCAGCTCGTGGGAGACGTTGCTCGTCAGCTCGCCCTGCCTTTGCCAGGCGAGCTGCAGCTTTCTCGCCATGCGATTGAAGTCCTGTGCCAGTGCGCCGATCTCGTCCTTGCGCTTTTCGACCGTGTCGGGGATGCGCGTATCGAGGTCGCCGCCGGCGATGGCGACCGTGGACTCGCGGAAGCGCAGGATGGGCTTTGAGATCGCACGCGCCAGTAGATAAGAGACGCCGCCGCTAACTAACAGCAACAGGATGACAAACGTCAGGCGACTGCGGTCCGTCACCCAGCGTGAGACGGCATTCTGTGGTGGCAACACGACCAGCGTGTACGTGTCTCCGTCGGGGCCGACGAGTTGCGTGAACGGACGTGCCGGGCGCACGTTGTTGCGGTCTCGCCAGCGTGGTGGGCGCATGCCGCCGAATCGTTCGAAGCGGCGGATCACTTGCTGCACCGGTAGCGGGACCTTGCGGCCCAGCAGGTCTTTGTCGTTCTCGTCGAGCACGAAGACGATGGACGTCGTGACCGATGGCAGTGACTCGAGCCAGTCGACGAGGCCTTCACGGCCCTGTCTTTCGAGTGAGTCGCTGGCATCGAGCATTGCCTCGCTGACCTCGAAGTTTTCCAGCGACGCGCGTGCTCGTTCGGCGTACAGGAACCCGAGCGTTGCGGCGGTCGTAATCGTCAGCGCGATGATCAGCCAGAAGGCCAGGAAGAAACGCATTAGCAGGCTTCGCATGGCTAGTCCTCCACCAGCAGGCTGTAGCCAACGCCGCGGCGGTTCTGGATGGTCGGGCTTTTGACGCCGGCGTCTGCGAGCTTCTTGCGCAGGTTGCTCATGTGGGTATCGAGGCTGCGGTCGTAGGGCATGTGTTTGCGGCCGAGTGCGCGTTGGGTCAGTTCGTCTTTCGACAACACGGTGCCGGGTGACTCGGCCAGGCAGACGAGAATGTCGAACTCGCTGCCGGTCAGCTTCAGGGTTGTTTTGCCCGCCTTCACGCTTTGCGCCTTGAGGTCGATCGAGACTTCGCCGGCTTCGAGACGTTGGGACGGTGTCTCCGCCGTGCCGCGTCTCAGGATAGCCTTGATGCGGGCCAGCAGCTCTCGCGGGTTGAAGGGTTTCGACAGATAGTCGTCGGCGCCGAGCTCGAGGCCGACGATGCGATCGATGTCGTCGCCTTTCGCGGTCAGCATGATCGTGGGCACGTTGCTGACGGCGCGGATCTCTTTCAGTACGTCCAGCCCGTTCATGCCCGGCAGCATGATGTCGAGGATGACGAGCTGGTAGTCGCCGTCTTTCAGTGCGTCGATGCCGTCTTCGCCGCTTAGTCGGTGGGCCACGTCGAGATGCTCGGCCTCGAGATACTCCGTCAGCATCTCGCCGAGTTCACGGTCGTCATCGATGAGCAATAACTTCGCGGTAGTCACGTACCAGTCCGGGCATTCTTGATGGATTCATCCTGTATGAATCGATACGGCGCTGCAACGCAAGTATTCCGATCCTGACAGTTCTTGACACTCCTTTGCCAAGCGCCCACCTGTCTCGACGTTTGGCGCCCTATTCTCAACCCTCACACCGAACGATGGTGCCCCCGAAACTAGGAAGGAGAAACCGATGAAAGCAGTAACGATAGTTCTTGTCGCCGTTCTGGCTGTTGCCGGCACCGCGAGTTATGCATACGCAGGCCCCGGCTTTGGTCCCGGACCGATGGGCGGCTTTGCCCGTGACCCCGAGCTGATGCTCGAGCACATGACCGACCACCTCGACCTGACGACTGACCAACAGGCAGCTATCGAGAACATTATTGAAGCGAACCGCGCTGAAGGTCAGGCGATTCGTGAACAGCTGAAGGCCAACCGCCAGGCGATCCGGGCGCTCGATCCTGCCGATGCGTCTTACGAAGCTGAACTGAACAACATCGCGCTGTCGAACGGTGAGCTGGCCACGGCCGGTACGTTGCTCGCCGTGCGAGTGAAGAGTGAAGTGAAAGCGGTCCTGACCGATGAGCAGATCGAGAAGCTTCAGCGTGGAAAGGAGCGCATGAAGAAGCGGTTCCAGAAGCGTTTCGACCGTAGTTAAGAAGTCCCCTCCGCCAGGCATCGCGATACTCCTGCCTTCCCCTCTGGTTGTCGCGGTAGCCTGGCGGCTCTTGGCCTCAAAAGCGCTTGGGCGCGGATTTGGCACAGCGGACCCTTTGGTCCGCTTTTTTTTGGTATTGGGGACATTCTGCTTTTTCCCAAAAAAGCAGAATGTCCCCATTATTTAAGGGTCGCCGCCGTAGTAGTAGAAGCTTAGTGACGCGACTGTGGCGTTGCCGAACAGTTCTGATCGATCTGCGCCGATCGCTACTTCCATATCGAAACGCATGCTCAATGGCGTCAGGAAGCTCGCCGTAATCGACTCGTTGCTGCTGCCGGTTATGGCGCCTTTCCACCGCGAGATGTCGAGGCCGAGGCGTTTTTCGCCGACGTCGACACCGATACCGCCGGATACGCGCCAGTCTGCGAGGCTGCTCAGGACGCTCAATCGGCTGACCACGATCAGGGGCCGAATACGATCGGATGACTGTTGGAGAAAGCGAACGCTGTAATCGTAGTCCGTGCCGGAGGCGTAAACGGTGACGTTGTCGCCGAGCTCGAGCCTGCCGTTGAGGCCCCAGCCCGTCGCTTCGAACGGGAAGCTGGTGCGCGCAAAGAAGTCTGACGGTGGCAGCTGGAACTCCAGACTACGGTCTTCGTAGCTGAGACCGATCGAGCCATGCTCACCGCTGAGGTACACGGAGCCCTGCAGGTCCCTCGAATCGAGGACATCCGAATCGCCCCAGTAAGCCGCTGCAAGCCGCACCCCGAACAGGCCGAAGCGGTGGTCGATGCCGAGGTCGGCGTAGATGGAGTCGGCGTTGGCCGCCTGCGAGAGGTCGGTTGAGCTCTTGCCGAGCGCGCCGGATATCGATGTCTTTTCGCCGACCAGCAGGATGGCGAAAGCGGTTGCGGCGAACCCGTCGGCATCGTCGGCCTGCAGGTCGAGGCCGAGCGTGTAGCCCTTGTCGGCCTGGGCGGCGGCCGCCAGAAGGGTGGCAAACAGGATGAGTGCTAATCGCAACATGGGGCATATCTTACCTGCCAGAGCTGCTCCGGCCGTTAAATTGGGCACATTCTGGGGATTGGGGACATTCTGCTTTTTCTGAAAAAGCAGAATGTCCCCATTTCCCATTTCCTCCCATTTCCTGCTTAACCAAACCTTGCCGGCTCGCGGGCGGTTTCTCTTGCCTTGTCTACTTCTGCGGCAAACTCGTTGCGGAAGCGCTCTATCCAGTCGATGAGCGCGGGCGTGTCGCCGGCCGTCTCTCTTGGCACGCGGACCGGTTCGCACACCGTCGCGACCAACTGCCCGTCCTTGTAGCGCCGACCGAACCCGGCCAGCGAGATCGGCACGATGGGACAATCGGCGTCGAGGGCTAGACGAAACGCGCCGCTGTGGAACGGTCCGGGGGACTCTGCCTCGGGTCGGCTCTGGCCTTCCGGGCAGATCAAGAGCGGCGTGCCGTCATCGAGTACCTTCTTGCCCTCCTTGCCGAAGCGTCTCCCGGCCTCGCGGCGCTTTTCCTTAAACTCCTCATCGGACATCGACTGCAGGCCCGACTCGATCGTCGGCACGATGATCGGTGCGAGTTTGCGATAGAAGATGTTGTGGCCGAACTCGGCACCCGGGCTCTCGCGCACGACACGGATCGCGCTTAATCCGCGGCGCTGCCAGATCAGGCTGCAGGCGAACGCGGTGTCGAAGGAGAAGTGGTAGCCGTTCGGCAGCATGTAGTGTTCCGGGCACGCCACGTGATTGATGACGACGATGTAGCCGCCGCGCTCGGGAATGCGTTCGAGGTTTTCGACGCGGCAATCGAGGTGCTCGAAAGCCTCGGTGACGAGCCTATCGCACAGCATGCGCGCGTCTTCCGGCGTCACCGAGTCGTCGACGCTGCTGACTTTATCGGTGACATCGACAATCGCCTGGTAGAACGCGTGCTCAGCGGCGAGGTTGTCGGCCATCTCGCGGCACTGCGCCGCGAGCAGGCGCTCGTGGTAGGCGCCGGTCTCTTCCACATGCTTCATCGTCGCGAACGCATTGCCGACCGTCAGCTGGTTGCGCAGCAGGTACGGCACTTTGAATAGATTCGAGGTCACCGGCAGGCGCGCCTGGTTGTTTGCGAGCGTTGCGACGATGGCTGCGACTTCCGGCTCCGCCGAGGCTTCGTCCTGTACGAGTTCGACCGCGCCGATCAATCCGGCGATACGCATCAACAGGCGATGCTGGAACGCCCGGCCGAACTCCGGGTCGCGCATCTGTAGTTGCCTTAAGGGTTCTGCCGGGATTCGATAGAACCAGCAGTCCGTCTCGGCCCAGACGCCGGCCTCAGCGCGGAACTCGCCGTCGGCGTTGGGTACGCCGGCAACGATGGCTGAGCGATCGCGCACGCGGCGGAACGGCCTCAAACCCTCTTCGTCTGCATCTTCAAACGCGAGGCTGCAGCGTCCGGTCGCGAGCAGCAGCAGACCGTCGGTGTCCTGGCCCTGGTGCACGACGCAGTCGCCGGCCGCGGCGGACTCGAGTTCGGCGATGCCACTCAACGCCTCGATCGCGTCGTCGTCGAACGCGGCGAAAAAGGCCGAGCGCTGCAGGCAGCTGTCGGCACGTCCGACGACCGGGCGTCGCGCACCTTCCTCGCCGGCGGGCGGTGGCTCGAACGACACGCGGCTCGACTGCATGCGGCGTCGTCGAAACATGTCGAAGGCCTTGCCGACGCTGTTTAAGACAAGGTCGTAGAAGCAGATGCCGAGCTCGGGGTCGGCGTAGAAGTGAGATGCGAGTTCCTCATGCGACCAGCACAGCGCGGTCAGTGCTTCGCTCGCGCGCATCGTGCTGCCGTAACGATACGGCGGCAGGAAACCGCTCCAGCCAACGGCGGCCTCGGGCCAGTTCGTCGCGACGCCTCGCACCGGCTTGGTGCGATCGGCACCCTGGCGCTCCTCGGTCGCAGCGCCATCGCACAGCAGATAGAATGTTGTGGCCGGGTGGAACTGCTCGAAGACCAGCTCCCCGGCCTCGTATGTCTTAACGTCGGCCGACTCGAGCAACGCGATCAGTCGGTGCGGGGACAGATGGGCAAAGACACGGTGGCGAGCCATCGTGTCCAGCAGCCTTTCACGGATCGCCTCGTTAGACATGCGCGCAAGCATAACAACAAGCAGGAGAAAGGGATGTCTTTGACCGACATCGACAGCTACAACCCGCTCATCGAGGAGCCGCCGGATTTCGACGAGTTCTGGCGGGCGTGTCGCGAGGCGATTGCCGAGGTGGAACCGAAGCCGGTACTCGCACGACAGAAAGCTCCGGCAACGGGCATGCAGCTCGACAAGCTCGAGTTCACGTCCTTGGGCCAGGTGCCGATCCGAGGCTACCTGCTGACGCACGACTTGCCCGAACCGAGACCGCTGATCGTGCACTCGCACGGCTACAACTCGCAGCACGACATCATGCTTCACTGGGCGCGCACCGGCTGCAACGTCTGCGGCTTCGATCTGCGCGGCTTCGGTCGCTCCGGTCGCCTGCCGCTGGCGAAAGGTGGCTGGGTGCTGACCGGCGTCGAGTCACCGCAGACGAGCATCATCCGCGGCGCGGTCTCCGACATCGCGCAGGCAATTGCTGTTGCACGCGAGCTCTTGAGCTGGCGCATCTCGACGATCACGCTGAAAGGTTTCAGCTTCGGCGGCGCGCTCGCGATCATGGAAGCGGCATTCGACCCGTACGCGAACATGGTTGTCGCCGGGCAGCCGACCTTCGGCTGGAACAAGGAACGCATCCGGCTCGCGAAAGCCGGCTCATCGATGGAGATCAAGCGCTTCCTGGAGGCGAATCCGGACCAGGCCGATCGTGCGCTCGAGACGCTGAACTACTTCGACACGCTGCACTTCGCGAAGCGCATCCAGAAGCCGGCGTTCATCGGCGTTGGCCTCGACGATGACGTCGTGCCGTCGCGCTCGGTCATGGGCATGGCGAGTCGTTTGAGTTCGCCGTCAGAGCTGCGCATCCTGCCCGTCTCTCACTCGGACGACCCGCGTGAGTCGCTGTGGAAGAAGTTCGACGATGAGTGGCTGGCTATGACCGTGAACGGGCTGCCGAAGGACTTCGGCTCGGACAAGCGTCGCATCTGCCGCATTGGCCTGGAGGCGGATGCGGCTTAGCGGAATTGGGGACATTCTGCTTTTCTCGAAAAGCAGAATGTCCCCGTTTATTGACGATGACATTCGACCTGCAACCGATGCTTGAAGGCGAGCGCCTGCTCGTTCGCCCGATTGCCAAAGACGATTGGGCTGAGCTTTATGCCGCTGCGGCGGACCCGAAGCTGTGGGAACTGCACCCGGCATCCGATCGCTACAAGGAAGACGTCTTCCGCGAGTTCTTCGACGTGGCGCTCGCGAGCGGCAGTGCGTTTGTGGTTGTCGACCGGGAGACCGGCACTATCATTGGGTCGAGCCGTTACAACGACCTCGATGAAGAGAAGAGCGAGATCGAGATCGGCTGGACGTTTCTTCGGCGAGACTACTGGGGCGGAACGGCTAATGCGGAACTGAAGGCGCTGATGCTCCAGCACGCGTTCAGGTACGTCGAAACGGTCGTGTTCTGGGTCGGCGAGACCAACTGGCGTTCGCGGCGGGCGATGGAGAAGATTGGCGGAGTGTTGAGGAACGGTACGGTCCGGAGGCCCGGGACGAGCGACGACCATGTTGTCTACGAGATTCGACGTGATGCTTGGGGGTCGTCGCGAAAACGATAAGGTTTTGATTGGGGACATTCTGCTTTTTCATGAAAAGCAGAATGTCCCCATTTCCCCGAGGACCTGCGACCCGCACCATTGAAAAACGAACGGGGAAACAACTTGTTACAGCGCGAAACGTTTTGTCTGCGCAACGGAAGCGGCGCCCTTCGAGTCCATGCCAGCGAGTCCTCGGTTCAGCTGCCGAAATTCAACGGGCATTCGTAAATGTTTGTAAAGCTGGCGCCTGATCTATTGTCGGCCGGGCGGCCGGTACGTAGCTTTCGTCGATATCAGATTTACGAGAGCACACGCTGTGAGCCACAACGTCACACTCGACGAGACCATCGAGGTCAATCGTCCCTTACACGAGGTGTTCGCCTACGTGTCCGAGTTTTCCCGCGTACAGGAGTGGGACCCGGCCGTGGCGAGCGCGAAGAAGATTACCTCTGGCGCGCCCGGTGTCGGCACTGAGTTCCAAGTCGACATGCGGGCGGGTTTTTCGCTGCACTATCACGTCGAGGAATTCAGAACCGACGAACGCATGCTGATGACCGTCGAGTCGCGCTTCTTCTCGGCCTGCGAAGAGATCCTGTTCGAGGCCACCGACGACGGCACGAAGCTTCGTTACATCGCGCAGTTCGACTTCCCGGCACCGCTTTTGGCGCTGAACAAGATCTACCCGGCCGCGATGGACCGCGTCGGCAAGACCGCGATGGCCGGCCTCAAGGCGGCGCTCGAAGACGACTTCGAGACACCGAAGGAATCCGGCTGGCTCGCCGCGGCCGATCGCCTGGTGCTGCCCGGCCTGTGGCGCTTCACGAAGCTGGGCTATCGCGCTTCACGCCGCGGCTGGAAACCGGTGTCTGCCTACCAGGGCAACCGCCACGCGCTGATCACCGGTGCGACGTCCGGCCTCGGTCTCGCCGCTGCGAAGCAGCTGGCCGAGCTCGGTGCACGCCTGACGATCGTCGCGAGAGACAACGCGAAGGCGGAGAATCTCGTTCGCGACCTGAAGGACGAGACCGGCAACGACAACATCAACATCGAGATTGCCGACCTGTCACTGATTTCGGATACACACGCACTGGCCGATCGCCTGCTCGCAGCCGGCGGACCGATCGACATGCTGATCAACAACGCAGGCGCGTTGTTCAACCCGCGCCAGCAGACGGCAGAAGGCTTCGAGAAGAGTTTCGCGCTGTTGTTGCTGAGCCCCTACCTGCTGACCGAGGCGCTGCTGCCGCTTCTTAAAGTTTCGGAGTCGCCGCGCATCGTTAACGTGCTGTCTGGCGGCATGTACACGCAGAAGATCGATGTCGATGACCTGCAGAGCCAGCACGGCGACTACTCCGGTTCCGTCGCTTACGCCAAGGCGAAGCGTGGCCTGATGATCCTGACCGAGGCATGGGCGGAGCGCTGGGAAGACATCGCCGTTAACGCGATGCATCCCGGCTGGGCCGACACGCCGGGTGTCGAGACGTCGCTGCCCGGTTTCTATCGCGCGACGAAGTGGCTGCTGCGCACGCCGGAGGAAGGCGCCGACACCGTCGTCTGGCTGGCTGCGTCTACCGAAGCCGCCCGCGTGTCCGGCAAGTTCTGGCTGGACCGTGACCAGCACCCGAGCCACCTGTCCGACCGCACGCGCGAAACCGAGGAAGAGCGTGAGCAGTTCCTCGAGATGCTGGCTGAACTCAAGGACGCTACGCGTTCGTATTCAACCGAGGAAGGCATCAAAAAAAGCGCCTGACTCTCGTCAGGCGCCAGATCGGGCCGGGGAAGGATCAGCCCTGTGAAACGGGTGCGGCCTTGACCGCCGCGGTCTTCGGTTTCTGGTAACGACGCGACAGGCGGTTGATCGCAATCGTGCCGATCACCGGCGCGATAATCCACGACACCACCTGCCACTGGCCGGGCAACAGCTCGGCCAGGAAGCGTGAGCCGCCGAAGGCGAAGAAGGCTGTGTAGGCGCCGATACCGGAGCCGATCAGGCCGCCCAAGTGTGCGACCAGTCGCTCCTTCGCATCGAGGCGATCCGGCAGCGTCTCCCTGAACATACCGAAAGCGCCAAACATCGAGATGCCGCCGAAGATCATCAGCAGGATCGCTTCATTGCGCACGCCGATGATGCCGACCGTGATCCCCAACACACCAAGCGCCACGATCATGCCCCGATGCCACGGTGTCTTTAAAATGCCCGGTGACGTACGTTCCCGGAGCGCCATCAGGCCATGATGCACGCTGGAGAACACCAGCACCGACAGCATCAGCAGGAACAGGCTGCTGATACGGAAGCGGGTCGCGAGCTGTTCGGCAACCTCAGGGTCCAGTATGGCGCCCGGGCGCCGGATACCGATCGGGTCCGCCAGCACGATGACCGACGCGAAGAAGGCCGTGATCGAGACGACATACATCGCCGTCGCATACGCCTTGCCGGCGCCGACGTGCAGCCGGCTGCCCTTCTTCGCGAGCACCGGAATCCAAAACAGGACCAGCGCCGCTGCGCCGACAACGATGTGAGAGGTGACGAGGAAGCTGTGCAATGAGTTCATGAGGGTCTCCGTTGACATGACTCACACCTTAGGCGGCGCCAGGGTTTCGGATCAGTGCCGCTGGTCATCAATTCAAACCGTGACTTTCGGCCTATAGCCTCGATGGGCGTCAACAGCCAGAATAGGTGTATGCAAACGCGTAAACGCCTCGAGAACCTGCAGATGGGCGCCGGCATCCTGACCTGGGCGCTGGTTACGGGCCTGTCGGTGTGGATCATCATTCGGCGGGGTGACCAGGATCCGCTGGTCACACTGCTCGCCCTGGCGCTGACCAACCTCACGGCCATGCTGACGGCGGGCTCGCAGAACGAGCACATCTCGTTGACGCAGAAGCGCCTGGCGCATGCCGTCCAGCTCGGCAGCGCACTCGCCGTTGCCTGGGCGGTCCCTTTCGACTTTCTGCCGATCTACACAATCATCTGGATCGCGATGGGCACCGGGCTCTACTCGGAGCGCACGCTGTGGATTCACCTCATCCTCCTGATGATCGCCTGGTACCTCATCATGCGATTCGTATGGCAAGACAGCGGCGCCTTCTTCTCAGTCTCGTTATTTGGAACTTTCCATCTTTTCGCATTGCTGACCGGGCGAGTCGCTCACAGTGCCGAGGCCGCGCGCGACCGTGCCGAGTTTTTAAACAGCGAATTGGTCGCGACACAGCACTTGCTGTCCGAAGCGTCGCGCCAGAGTGAACGCACGCGTATTGCGAGAGACCTGCACGACCTGCTGGGTCATCACCTGACTGCGCTAACGATCAACCTGCAGATTGCCGAGCAACTGTCCGAAGGCGAGGCGAAGGAAAAGGTCGCTGAATCCAGGGCGCTGGCGCGACTGTTGCTGTCGGATGTGCGAGAGGCCGTCAGCACGCTGCGCGAGGAGAGCGAGGTCGATTTCGCACAGGCCGTCGAGTTGCTGGTCGAGCGTGTGCCGCATCTCGACATCGAGCTCGATATCGAAGAAGGCCTCGCCATCGACGAGTTCGAGATCGCCGAGTCGCTGCTCCGCTGCATCCAGGAAGCGCTGACCAACACGCTCAGGCATTCCGGTGCGAGCCGCAGCTGGATTCGGCTGTGGCGCGAGGACGGCGAGGTGCACCTTGCGATCCGCGATAATGGAAAACAGAAAGGCGCGCTGGTCGAGGGTAATGGCTTTGCAGGCATGCGTGAGCGGCTCGGGCGCCTGAAGGGCAAGCTCAGCGTCGAGACGATCGATAACGCGCTGCGTCTGCATGTAAGCATTCCGGAAGGCGCCTGATCTCATGGCCATTCGCGTTGCATTGGTCGACGACCAGACGCTGGTGCGCCAGGGCATCCGCGGGCTGCTGACGCTGTCTGACAAGGTCGAGGTGATTGCCGAGGCCGATGACGGAGATGGCGCGGTCGAGCTCGTCGAGAAACACAAACCCGACGTCGTGCTGATGGACATGCGCATGCCGAGGATGTCCGGCGCCGAGGCCACCAAGGCGTTGATCGAGGCAGGACACGACACGCCGGTCATCATCCTGACGACCTTCGACGATCACGAGCAGGTGCTGGAAGGGATTCGCGCCGGCGCGAAGGGCTACCTGCTGAAGGACGTGTCGCTGGAGAACCTGATCCAGGCGATCGAGTCGGTCGCGAATGGCGAGACGATGATCCAGCCGGCAATCACCGAAGCCTTGCTCAAGGGTCTGTCACGACAGGAGCCCGAATTCGCGAGCAGCACGATGCCGGAACCGCTGACGCCGCGAGAAACCGAAGTGATTCGACTGATGGCCGGTGGCTACAGCAACCGTGAGATCGCGACGGCACTGTCGAAGTCCGAAGGCACGATCAAGAATCACGTGTCCAACATCCTCGCGAAGCTCGGCGTCCGTGATCGGACGCGTGCCGTGTTGAAGGCCATCGAACTCGGCGCGCTCTAGCCCGAGTATCTCAGCGGTTCGCGGGTAAGATCGGTCAGACCGTTGCCTGCACACGGGCTTCTCCGATTGAGCGGAATACCCCGGTGTATTTCCGAGTGAGGAAAAGGTCTTGTGCAGGCAACGGGCAAGCGAGAGCCCGCGAACCGCTGAGATACTCGGGCGAACTGAAACAAAAAAGCAGGCACGAAAACGTACCTGCCGTTAAGCGCTCTAGTAAGCCGCTTTGTTATTGCTTGTTATTCGATACCTGCGTGCAGCGTCTCTTTCGGATGCGTTTCCATCCATGCCGTTGCTTTCGCGGTAGCCGCAGCGATGTCTTCAGCCGCCATCTTCTCGGCGAGCAGATCTCTTTTTGCGACAGAATCGAGATCACCGAGCTGTACGCCGATCTCGTACCACATGAAGCCTTCGATGACGTCTTTCTCAATGCCGATGCCGCGTGAGTTGACGTAGGCGAGTCCGTTGATCGCCGGCAGGAATCCCTGCTCTGCAGCCAGGCGATACAGCCTTGCGGCCTCGATATCATTCATCGGCACACCCCATCCGTTGGCGTGCATAACGCCCAGGTTGAACTGCGCGGGCGCATAGCCGCCCTCTGCGGACAATCCGTACCACTTCAAGGCTTCTGCATCGTTCATGTCGACGCCAAAACCGTTGGCGTACAGCCGTCCGACGCAAAACTGTGCGACAGGATCGCCCTTCTCGGCATCCGGCATGCACATGGAAATGCAGGCGGCGTAGTCCCCGATGTTGTACGCCTCGATGCCTTTCTGGACTTCTTTGGCATCGCCCAAAACCGATGTCGCATACAGCAGGAAGACGAAGACAAACAGTAGTTTGATGACTTTACTCATTAACATGCCCTCCCTTTACTCCAGCGCGACTCACGTAAAGCCGCAGCCTCGTTACATTTGGGCAGTCGACCCCGTTTTGTTCAATCGGGATTACTACCTAATATTTCAGTTGAAACCGAAATGAGCGCCAGGCGTCGCGAAAGGCCAGCGGGAACCCGGCCCCGCGGCGAACGGTCGAAGACCTGCCCCGTGCTAGACTGACCGGACAGTTATGCGAATAGAACAAGAACACTGTGTTCGCGCTGCAAAGAGCCTGTTCCTGACCCTGCTGCTCGCCGCCGGCCTGTCGGCGTGCTCTTCTGACAAAGAAGAGCCCACGGCCGGAGAGCCTGCCTCATCGGAAACCGGTCCCGATTCGGTCGCAGAGACGCCAGCGATCGAGGATGTGCTGCCGGTCTCTTACCGGGAAATGTGGGCACCCTGGGTCGGGGATTTTGACGGCATGGTCGAGCGTCGCGTGATCCGGGTCGTTACGCCTTACGGCGGCTACATGTACTACTTCGAGGACGGCGAGCCGAAGGGCGCGGCTTGGGAGCTCGCCAGTCGCCTCGAAACCTACCTGAACGAAGAACTGGGCCGCCGTAGCATCCGCGTGTTTGTCGTCGTGATCCCGTTGAGTCGCGACCGGCTGATACCGGCGCTGCTCGAAGGCAATGCCGATGTCATTGCGGCGGATCTGACGATCACCGGCATGCGCAGCGAGCGGGTTGCCTTCACGCGGCCGCTGCTCAAGGACATCAACGAGGTGTTGGTCACCAGCGCCGACATCGATGACATCGCGACGCTGGACGATATCGCAGGCCGCGAGATCCACGTACGCCGTTCCAGCAGCTATTTCGAGCACCTTGAGCAGCTGTCGGCGTCGATGCAGGAGCGTGACCTCGAGCCACCGACGATTGTCGAGCTCGACGAACTGCTGGAGACCGAGGACATACTGGACATGCTCAACGTCGGCATGATCGACATGACCGTGCTTGATGACTACAAGGCAGAGTTCTGGGCGACGGTCTTTCCGGGTATCGCCGTTCGCGACGATCTCATCGTCAACGAAGGCGGCTCAATCGCGTGGGTTACGCGCAAGGACAGCCCGGGCATTATGAATCGGCTCAATGCGTTCCTGGCCCGGTACGGGCGCGGCACCCTGGTCGGCAATGA
>JASJBE010000011.1 GCA_030066655.1 Woeseiaceae bacterium
CATCAACCGTGATGATACTGACATCCGGGGTATCGCCGGCCGATGCGCCGGCGCTGGTAAAGCCGAGGTCGGTGACGAAGAAGGGATTACCTTCGGCCTGTGATCCCGGCACATTCTCGATGACCAGTTGACTGAGCGCCGAGACGTCACCGAAGGCCGAGATCGGAATCACCACCTGCGACCAGCCATCACCGAGATCGGTCGCCGTCACACCGGCTGGCGGTGACGCAAGATCGACCGTGACCGGTACCGAGGCACCGGGGAACGGTTCTTCGAGCTTCACGACCACCGTGTTGTCACTCAGGCCTTTGACCTTGAACAGAAGCGTGTCGTACGCAGCCGCGAAGCCCGGCGTGAAGCCGACGGTGCCGAACTGGCCCAGTGAGCCGCCGCCGTAGCCAGCGCCCGGCGTCACCGCCACCGCGTTCGCGAAAGAGCTGTCGCCCGTGAACGCGTAGTCGTTCGAACCGCCTGTGCCGAATGCCTCGAAGCCCGTGAAGTCCGTGCCCGCCACCAGGTCCGGCGTCGAGCCATCAACCGTGATGATACTGACATCCGGGGTATCGCCGGCCGATGCGCCGGCGCTGGTAAAGCCGAGGTCGGTGACGAAGAAGGGATTACCTTCGGCCTGTGATCCCGGCACATTCTCGATGACGATCTGGCTAAACGTCGATACGTTGCCGAAGGCCGAGATCGGAATCTCGACCTGCGACCAGCCATCACCGAGATCGGTCACCGTCACGCCGGCAGGCGGCGACGCAAGATCGATCGTGACCGGTACCGAGGCACCGGGGAATGGCTCCTCGAGCTTCACGACCACCGTGTTGTCACTCAGGCCTTTGACCTTGAACAGAAGCGTGTCGTACGCAGCCGCAAAGCCCGGCGTGAAGCCGACGATGCCGAACTGGCCCAGCGAGCCGCCACCGTAGCCAGCGCCCGGCGTCACCGCCACCACGTTCGCGAAAGAGCTGTCTCCGGTGAACGCGTAGTCGTTCGAACCGCCCGTGCCGAATGCCTCGAAGCCGGTGAAGTCCGTGCCCGCCACCAGGTCCGGCGTTGAACCGTCAGCGGGAATGATGCTTGTGCCTGGCATTAGGCCCGGCGCCGCTTGCGCGACATTGAATCCAATATCAGTCAGGTACAGATCGTCACCTACCGCGTATGCGCCATCCAGGGTCTGGAACACAATCTGGCTGAATGTAGAAACATCGCCGTACGCGGCCATGTCGATCACGACCTGCGACCAGCCGTCACCGAGATCGGTGACGGTGACGTTGGCAGGCGGAGACGTTAAATCAATCTCGACCGGAATTGACGTGCCGGGGAACGGCTCTTCCAGCTTCGCAAGAATCGTGTTGTCGGCGTCCAGCCCTTTAACTTTGAAAACAAACTCGCCGTAGGCGGAGGCAAACCCGGGTGTCAAACCGGTCAGCCCGAGTTGCGCCAGCGCGCCGCCGCCGTAGCCAGCGCCGACAGTGAATTCGACTACGTTGTCGTACGAGTAGTCTCCCGCGAAATCGGTGACGAAGGTTGTGCCAGAACCAAAGCCGTCAAACGTCACCGTCAGGTCCGGCGTCGATCCGTCAGCGGCAACAATTACGACGTCTGGAATCTCGCCCGCGGACGCAGGGATCGGCGGATCACCGGCGAAGTACAGGTTGTCGACAAAGATCGTACCGTTACCTTCAAAGCGTATCCCGACGATATCGGTGAGATCGACAGGGCCGAAATCGGTTATCGGGATATCGACGCTGACCCAGCTGTTGGGAGCGACGGCAATAGGATTGAGGTCACCGGCCTGTCCGGAGCTGGATACGGAGACATTGAGTTCCGTGGAATCGGCCGTCCAGACATCAACGTGCAGGAAGCCCTTGTCGGATACATCCTGCGGGTTCGCGGCGAAATCGATCACCTGGAAGTCGAGGTTTGCGTACTTCAGCAGTTGGTCGCCGCCAATCGCTGCCGGAGAGAAGACTGTTGTCTGGCCGAGACTCGGGTTGTAGTCCGCCGTGATATCCGTGTATTCATCGCTGAAGACGGAAGTAACGTCAGCGGGATCCTCGGTCGGAGCCATTGCCGATTCGGTCGGCTCCGACGGCATGCCGCCGGTCGGTGCCTGTCCGGAATAGACACGAACCCAGTCGACTTCCATCGTTGCGAGCGTCGGGGTCGAACCGTCCGGATCGCCGGGGAAGTTGCCGCCTACAGCAAGGTTGAAGAGAATCTTGAATGGCTGGTCGAAAGGCGCCGGGAAGTCGCCGTTTGCAGAATCCCAGGAATTCTGCGTCGCGTAAAGCACGCCGTTTGCGTACCAGCGAATCTCGGCTTCGTCCCACTCGACGGCGAACGTGTTGAAGCCGTCCGTCAAGCTCTCGGGCACTTCGTATTGGACAGTGGTCGACTGGTTGGCCGGGAATTCCCCGCCGAAGTGAATGGTTCCGAAAATCGTGTTACCACCGCCAAGACCGCCAGGACCGGGCAGGCCGCCAATATTGACGGCTTCCATGATGTCAATTTCGCCGCTGGCCGAGAATCCGCCGTAGAGACCCTTTGCCGGAGCCGAGCCTTGCTCATCGTCCTGCGGAAGCATCCAGAACGCCGGCCAAATGCCCTGACCGGCCGGCAGCTTCATGCTCGCCTCGAATCGTCCGTACCGGAATGCGTAGCGATCCTTCGTCGTGATGCGCGCGGAGGTGAAACCGTAGCTACCGACCGTTTCGCGTTTAGCGTCGATAATGAGCCGCCCGCCTTCGAGCCGAGCATTATCCGGGAGGTAGTATTGACGCTCGTTGTTGCCCCAGCCCGGGATGCCGTACTGGCTGCCGTCGCCTTCTTCGAAGAACCACGTCTCGGGGTCGAGTTGCGCGCCGTCGAACTCGTCACTCCAGACCAGTGTCAGCACGTCGCCGTCGGCCACTGGAAAGCTCGTCGGCTGCGTCAGCGTCGGGTTGGCAATGTTTACGTTGGTGGTCGTGGTCGTGTCGGCGACCGGAATCTCAATGATGTCGACCGACGACAGCTGGGGTGAGGGAGTGTTGTCGGTACAGCCGGCAAGGCCGACAGAAACTACTAGCGCATAGAATGACGCACTTCGAAGTCGAAGCATTCGATTATCCCCCCGCGGACGTTGAAGCAGACTTTTTTGTTAAGTTGGTCTGGTTTTTGTTTAGTTTGTTTGGACAGTAAAGCTGTTTCTTCTGACGCTAGCAATAACAAAGACTGACAGCGCTGTCAAAACTTGAGTGGCCGCGGAGATCGGAGTGTGCGGTCGGAACACAGTATCGCGTGGGTCTGTGGGGCGCCGACCACAACATGTGGCGCTTTGCTGGCCCGCCCCATACTGCCCCTTGTACCTCAAAGCCCGCGTTGTGGTGAGGCACGCGCATTCGATCGCGCGTAGATCGGCTCGGGCGACTTATGTTCAGCGCTACAGCGCTAGGTGAATATCGCTATAGCCGGGGCGCGCCCTTTGCTGGACTATTGCTGCGAATTTTTCTGAGACTCCACAAGCGACCTACACCATGACCGAAAAACACGTTTATTCGTTTAACGACGGCGACGGCAAAAACAAGCAGCTGCTGGGCGGCAAGGGCGCCAATCTCTGTGAGATGACCCAGATCGGGATCAACGTCCCGCCGGGCTTTGTCATCACGACCAAGGCCTGCCTCGACTACCTGGACCAGGACGCTCTGCCTGACGGGCTCATGGATGCAGTCAAAGGAGAAATCGAGGCGCTGGAAGCCGCAACGGGCAAGACGTTCGGCCGCGGCCGCGACCCGCTGCTGGTCTCAGTGCGTTCCGGCTCGGCGATGTCGATGCCGGGCATGATGGACACGATCCTGAACTTAGGCCTAAACGACGACACGCTGGCGGGCCTGATTGAGCAGACGGGTGACGAGCGATTTGCCTATGACGCCTACCGGCGCTTCATCCAGCTGTTTGGCAAGGTTGCGTTTGGCATCGCCGACGAGCACTTCGACGAGTATTTCGAGGACGTTAAGACCACGGCCGGCGTCAAGGCCGATATCGGTCTGACGGCGGAACACTTAAAAGAGATCAGCGAGCACTTCCTCGCGGTCGTCAAGCGCGAGACCGGGCGCGACTTCCCGCAGGACGTCATGGAGCAGCTGAAACTCGCCGTCGAGGCCGTGTTCCGGTCCTGGATGGGCAAACGCGCCGTCGACTACCGGCGCGAGTTCAACATCACGCCGGACATGGCCAACGGCACGGCGGTCAACGTCTGCACAATGGTTTTCGGTAACAAGGGCGATGACTGCGCGACGGGCGTGGGCTTCACTCGCAACCCGGGCACCGGCGAGAACGAGATGTTCGGCGAATACCTGACCAACGCGCAGGGCGAGGACGTCGTTGCCGGTATCCGCACGCCGAAGCCGCTGCACAAGCTGTCAGAGGAAATGCCGGAGCAGTATGAGCAGCTGGTCGCGCTGAGGAATACGCTGGAGTCGCACTACCAGGAAGTGCAGGACTACGAGTTCACGATCGAGAAAGGCACGCTGTATTGCCTGCAGACGCGCAACGGCAAGATGAACGCCACGGCGATGGTCAAGACCTCGGTCGAGATGTTCGCCGAGGAGCTGATCACCCGCGACCAGGCGCTGCTGCGCATCGACCCGGAGCTATTGGAGCAGCTGCTGCACCCGCGCCTCGACCCGGACAAGATCACCAAACCGCTCGCGACCGGCCTGCCCGCCTCGCCGGGCGCGGCCTCCGGCAAGTGCGTCTTCGATGCCGACCTGGCCGAGAAGCTGGGTAACCTCGGCGAGAAAGTTATTCTCGTGCGCGAGGAGACGCGACCGGAAGATATCCACGGCTTCTTCGCGGCGGAAGGCATCCTGACGAGCCGCGGCGGCAAGACCTCGCACGCCGCCGTCGTCGCGCGCGGCATGGGTAAACCCTGCGTCGCCGGCGCCGAGGGGATTGAAGTCGACACGGCACTGCGGCTGGCGCAGGTCGGCGACTACGTGATCCACGAGGGTGACGTCATCACGCTGGACGGCGCCACCGGCGTCGTCTACCTCGGCGAGATCCCGACCATCGCCGCGGACTTCTCCGACGAACTCCGCACGCTTTTGGGCTGGGCGGACGAGACGGCGCACTTAAAGGTCATGGCCAACGCCGACACGCCGGCTGCTGCGAAACGGGCACTGGAATACGGCGCCATGGGCATCGGCCTGTGCCGCACGGAGCGCATGTTCAATGCGACCGACCGGCTGCCGATCGTCATCGACATGATCCTGGCCGACACCACCGAGGAGCGGCAGGAAGCGCTCGACCGGCTGTTGCCGATCCAGCGCGCCGACTTCATCGAGCTGTTCACGGTCATGGCGCCGAACCCCGTCACGGTACGCCTGCTCGACCCGCCAATGCACGAGTTCCTGCCCACCGAGCAGGACCTGCTCGAGCAGATCGCCAACCTGCGGCTGTATCGCGACGTCGTTCGCGGTCGCCAGGCCGCGCTGACGACCTTCGACACGCATCCGGAGCTGCCGAAGCCGTTCGACGAACTCAGCGAGGAACTGGTCAACGACGCGCTGATCAAGAAGGAACGGATGCTGAAGAAGGTTCGCGAGCTCCGCGAGGTCAACCCGATGCTGGGTCATCGCGGTGTCCGCCTCGGCATCGCATACCCCGAGATTTACGCGATGCAGATCGAGTCCATTCTCGAAGCCGCCGTCGAATGTGCCAAGAACGGCGTCTCCGTGCAGCCGGAGATCATGATCCCGCAGGTCATCACGGCCCAGGAGCTTGCCGCCGTCAAACGCTCGATCGACGCGCTGACCGAGAAGCTCGAGAAGGAGTTCGGCGAGAAACTGAACTTCAAGTTCGGCACGATGATCGAGACAGTTCGGGCCTGCACACGCGCCGGCCAGCTGGCCGAGAACGTCGAGTTCTTTTCTTTCGGCACGAACGACCTGACGCAGGCCGCGTTCTCGTTCTCACGCGAAGACGCCGAGAACAAGTTCCTGCCGATGTACAACGAATCGGGCATCCTGCAGGACAACCCGTTCGAGGTGCTCGATACGATGGGCGTCGGCCAGCTCATCCAGATGGCCGTGGATAACGGGCGTGCGGCCCGTGCGGACCTGAAGATCGGAATCTGCGGCGAACAGGGCGGACATCCGGAGTCGATCCGGTTCTGTCATCACGCCGGTCTGAACTACGTGTCCTGCTCCGGACCGCGAGTGCCGATTGCCCGACTGGCGGCCGCCCACGCAGAGCTGCTCGACGGCGCATTCAAGTCCGCGCACAACTAGGGCCTGTTTAGAGCGTCGGGCATCCGATGCCCGGCGCTGCTGGCTCGACACTGACGGTCAGAATCCCTTGCTGTTGTAGCCGCGTTTGCGGCGAGACTGAATCGAGATCGGCGTCGCCGGAAACTGCGGTTCAGCCGCGGGGCGCCCGACGAAAAAGCCCTGCGCCATATCCACGCCGAGCTCGGACAACATGACGAGCGCCTCTGCGCTTTCGACGTACTCCGCGATGACGCGCATGCCGGCCTCCTGCCCGATTTCGGCGATCAGGCGTATCACCTTCTGTTCGACCGGATTGTCGACAATGTCAGCGACGAAGGCTCCGTCGATCTTGATGTAGTCGCAGTCGAGTTTCTGCAGGTAACTCAATGCGCTGTAGCCGGTGCCGAAATCGTCAAGCGCCAGCCTGCACCCCAGTGAGCGCAGTTCGGAAATCTGGCGTTCGACATGGACGGCATGACGGATCGCAAGACTCTCCGTGATCTCGAGGACGATGTTCTGCGGCGGCACATCGAACTCGACGAGCGTCTTCCCGATGTAGGCGGGCAGATCCTCGCTCTCGAAAGCGTGCGCGGAGATGTTGATCGACAGCTTCAGGTTGGGATGCTTCTTCACATACCGCGTGTAGGCGATCGCCGCGTGACGGATAACCCACAGGTCGATCTCGGACATCATGCCGAAGCGAACGGCGGCCGGCAGGAAGGCATCCGGCGACACCAGCGAGCCGTCCTCATGCCTCGCGCGCAGCAACACCTCGTGATGCGTGGTCCTGCCGCTCTGGATGTCGTTGATGGGCTGGAAATGCAGCTCGAAGTTGTCGTTGTCGAGAGCGCCGCGCAGGCGATTGATCCAGCCGAGGTCGAACTCACCGCTTTCGGTCAGCGACTCGCTCTCGAACAGTCTCGCTCGGTTGCGCCCCGCTCTCTTGGCCTCGCGGCAGGCAATATCAGCCTGGGCGATCAGCTCGTCCAGGTGCGAATTCGATGCAGTCGCTATCGTCGTGCCGATACTGCAGTGGACGTGGAAGACGTGCTCATTCTCGATATGCGTCAGGCGCCGCATGTCCTTCAGGATACGGTCTGCAGCCTCGCCTGCTTCGCGATTGCCGGCCCCCGGGAACAGCACGGCAAACTCGTCACCGCCGAAGCGAGCGACAAAGCCCTCGTCACCGACACTGTGCGAGAGGACATCGGCAACCTTGCGGATCAGGCGGTCACCGGCAGGGTGGCCGCAGAGGTCGTTGATGTACTTGAACTGATCCAGGTCGACGAACAGCAGCACCGCAGACCCGCCGCGTTCTTCGATGAGGTCGAGCACTGCCCGAAGCTCTTCGCTGAATCTGCGTCGATTGTACAAACCCGTCAGGCTGTCGTGATTCGCCCGGTCGAGCAGCTCAGCATCCCTGGTCGCAATGGCGCTGGCGGCATTTTTCAGCGCCTCGGTAATCGTCGCGGTCTCGCGGTAACCGGCCGACTCGAACTCCACGCCAAGATTGCCCTTCGCCAGCTCGTTGATCGGCTCTTCCAGCTGCGAGATGGAGCGCAGGGCCCGCTGCAGCACGCGCCGACCGTAGGTCGCCAGTGCAACGAGCAACACTGCCAGTAGCAAGACGGCATTCCGGATGTTCGCCAGCAGGCCTTCATGGAAGTGTGCGAAGTCGAGATGAATGGCGACGAAACCTCGGATTTCGGTGGTCGCCTGCGCCTCCAGCGACTTCGAGTCGAAGCCGAACAGATCGTCGTTGGCGATCTTCTCGGTCCAGACGGGCGCGAGGATATCGAAGCGTCTCGAATTGGCGAGATGCGGGCTAAACAGGTAGGGGTGTTCGCTGCCGACCACGTCACTGGCATCGGCCAGGCGATAGTCCGGCAGGTCGTCCGGCGGCGTCGACTGGTTGGTTTTATCGATGGAGAACAGGGCCTGTCCGTTGCGACCGTAATAGACGACGCTCGCAATTTCCGGGTAGCGATTGGTGAAACTCTCGAGGCGAATCAAGGCCTCGTTGTCGTCGGCCAGGTAGAGCGGCGAGCCAAGCTCGTTGAGCTCCTCGGTCCACTGCAGCGCCCATCTACCGTAGTTGTCCTTCAATACCCACTGCCCGCCCCAGTACAGCATCACGATAGCGACGCCGCCGACAATCGCGGCGCTCAAGATCTGGATCGACAGGATCTCGTTGACCAGCAGGCGCTGTCCGGGCTTTCGCCAAGAGCGCGCATCGATTCGATTCTGCAGCGTGCTTAAGAGACCCGTCATTGGTTCTTCTCCGCTGGCCTCGAGCCGTGGCTGACTGCGCTCACCGCGTTGGCCGCAGGCCGGGTATCGATGCTTAGCGCCTCAAGCGGTGTCATCGGCGGCACGGCGTCGATATCGCCGCGATGAATCTGCTCCGCGATGTCGTGAATGCGCTCTGCAATGTCGGACGGGGCCGGTGTGATGCTGATGCTGGCGCCCATCGACAGCATGCTGGGGCTCGGGGCCAGGACTGAAACGTCCCGACGGTTGGCCAGCTCGATCATCTCCCGCAAGACCCGAGCGCTCAGGACGCGGTTGTCCGGTAGCAGCCAGAAACCGTCGATGTCCGGCGCGATGCGCTTGAACAGGTACAGCGCCTCCTGATCAGAGCCCGCCTCGATAATGCGTACACTGACCCCGTGCAGCAGAGCCGCCCGCTTCGCTTCAGAAATCAGCGTTTCGTGCCCGGGGCCGATGAGGATGCCGACCGACTCAAGCGCCGGCTCAGCTTGCTTCCACGCATCGAGCTGTTTTGTAAGCGGCGCGAATGCCTCGACGCCGCGGCTGTTGTCCTGCAGCAGTGCATGTTCGTGGTGATTGAAAACATAGCTGAAGATGACCGGCGCGGCCGACATCGCCACCGCCGACCGAGCCGCACGCAGGCCGACGGCAATGACCGCGCTCGCCTGACCATCGTTGATCAGGCGAAAAGCGCTGACCGGCGGCTGGCTCTTGTCGCTCAGATCGTAGATCGAGATGGACTCAAACAGCTCGGACAGTTCCCTGGCCAGCGCCTCGTAGGCTTCGTTTCGGTTGGTCAGGACAACGGCGACGGTTGGCGGAACGGTGGGAAGCTCGGTTACAGCTTGTGCCGGCTCCTGAACAGGCGTCACTTCGGTCGCGGCGGTGACCGGCTCCACGACCACAATCGGTTCGGGCAGGGGTGGCGGCGTCGCACATGCGGACAGTGCCAACACCGCTATTGCCAGCGCAATGAATTTTGATGGGTTGTGCATTGTCCCCCCTGGCTTCCGTGCCACGGCGCCGTGAGGCATTTAACCTGTTTGCCGAGCCGGTAATCCGACATCCATGCCGGGTCTTGCCGCCTTGCTGTCGTGCCTGGTTGCTAAGAATCACGTAAATCAACGGAGAAGGGTTCCTCTTTTCACTAAATACGGTCGGCAATAACTCGAATTATGTAAGAAGCACAGCGCCCTCCTGCCCCGGGGGCGCAGCCGTTTTTTTCGAAACGCGTGCAGGAGGCCGCTTCAACCGACGGGGAATGTGCCGAATGCGTATTGTGGATGGCCGCGTTCGCGACTAGCGTTGATACGGGGAATGATCGGAGTTACGTCATGAACACTCGGCTCAGAACCGTTTTGTTGGCGCTGGTCCCGGCGCTCCTGATGGCGGGCTGCGCGGTTTCGCCGGAGGTCGAAGAGCGCAGGCAGGCTATCGATACGAGCATCGCCGAAATCCTCAGCCAGCCCATCGATGTCGACACCTACGCCGAGCCGCAACGCTGCCTGTCGAACAACGAATTCCGCAGCTACCGCGCACTCAATAACCAGTACATGCTTTTCGTCGGCCGCCGCGGCAAACAGTGGGTCAACCGCCTGCGGTCGAACTGTTTCGACCTCGACCGGGGAGACGTTCTGATCACGCGTTCGTTGAGCGGGGCCCGGATCTGCGACCGCGATTCCTTCGAAGTCGCTGACTGGTTCAGCTGGCCGTGGTATCGACGCTATCCGTGGCAGTGGGGCATCGGTCTCGGCGCCGGCGGTTCCTGCATGTTCGGCATGTTCCACCCGGTGACGGATGAGCAGGTGAAAGAGATCGAGGCGGTCATCGAGAACCCCTGACAGCGGGCTCATGGATCCCGAGACGGTCGGGAGGTCTAGTCGACCAGCGCGATATCGCGGTCTCCGAAGCGGTAACGGAAGCCTACGCCAAACACCCAGAGATCGTAGTCATAAGGCTCGGCACCGAGTGACAACAACGTCGGTATCGTCGCGGGCTCCACGTCCTGAAGCGCCCAGTCGTCGGCCGAGAACTGTTCGTATCTGAGCGTCGCGGTTACTTCAAGATGCTCGGACGAGCGGTACTCGACCTCGATTCGCAACGAGTCCAGTTCTGATTCCAGGTCCGGTAGCGGCCTGAACCCGTTCGTGTCGGTCGTAACACCGATCGCACTGTCGCCGTTGCCGCGCGTGTAATCGAAACGCAGGTCAAGTTTCTCGCCGATGTTGCGCAACGCAAAGCCTATGCCGACATGGTCGAAGTTATCGTCGTGAGCGGCACTCCAATCCGCGTCGCTGAAACCTGCGCTGCCGAGCTGGGCTGCTTCAATCTGCTCGTCACCGTAGACGAGATAAGCAGAGGCCGTCTCGCTGATGGCCCAGGTGACGTCCGTCGTCAGCCGCCTCTCTCGCGCATCCGTCATGCCAAGCTGTGAGCGCGAGTAGTTGTCGTCACTGCGATAGAACGTCGCCCCCACTGACAGAGGAGCGTTGGGTAACGACGCCGATGCCACGAACTCGACGAACTCCCGATACCGATACGCGAGATTGTATTTTCGGAGCAGCGGGTTCTGTCCGGCGCTCGCGGTCACACTCGTGTCGTAGCGATCGATGTCTCGCCTCGAAGTCCCGCCGCGCAGGCGAAGGTCGGCCCAACCATCGGGTCTCCAGCGGACCTGGCCCCAGCCCGTGTCCTCGGTCTGCTCCGCAACCTCCTGGAAATCCCGATCCAGTGTCTTGTAGTCATAGCCCGCGCTCACTCGCCAGTCCCTGAACAGACGGTATTCGGCGCTGAGGTTCAGCTTGCTGCGCTCGAAGCTGTACGGAATGTTCTGCTCGGCTTCGCCTGAGTTAACAAAGTCGACGATAACCCGCGTCCACTCGGACTGCGGCGTCGTGTTATCCCGATCGTCGTAGCGATACGCGGCCTTAACCCGCAGGCCGTCCATCGGCCTTGCCGTCCAGGTCAGTGCGAAATTCGTTGTATCGACGCTGCCGTCAAGCGTTGCCCTGGGCAACGGCTCCGACGGCACGCTGGCGAAGGACGTGTAAGGCAGCAGAACCTCGTCCTGCTCGCCGGTGCCGGTCGACAGCGACGCGGTCAGCACCGACCGCCAGGACTCGAACCGGTAGTTGCCCGACAGCGTCAGTTGCTGGAACTCATTGTCAGGCGCCTCCGCCATGACGTTGCGTTCCGGATTCGTAAAGGTCGAGAACGGCGACTGCCAACTCAACGCATCGTTCTTGTTACTGAAGAATGAACCGTAGTACGCCAGCGTCGCGCTGCCCTTCGGCAGCCGGAAACGGATGCCGAGGTCGATCTGGTCCGTCTCGTAGTCATGCACCCGCGGCAACTGTGAGGCCTGCGAGAAACCGGATCCGGCGATGATGTCGATGCCTTCTTTCCTCTGGCGTCGGAAGTCGGCGAATACGCTCCATCGCTTGCCGGAGAGCCAGTGACCTCCGGCATCGAGAATGCGCCGGTCACTCTCGATGGCACGGGTTCGCAGAGAAGCGTCCAGAGCCGTCATGCCCGACGTGCTGCCGGCGCCCACCCATCCGGCGGGAAGGCCCAAGTTGCCGGTGAAGATGGTCTGCGTCGTATCGAACAGCCGGTACGGTATCTCGCGATACGCGAGGTAGAACCCGTAGCTCCCCTGCTGGCCGCCGCTGATCTCTGCGAAGCGCGTTGAAAGCCCGAGATCCTCGATCATCCAGTCGAGCTGATAGTCGTCCGTCGAATAGTGGCCGCTACCGTCGAAGTTTCCGTAGGTGCCCTTTTCGTCATAGCCGGTGCCGTTACCGAAGCGCCCGGCATCGTCGCTGGCATAGGATGCGCCCGCCTCGTACTCGGCGCGGTATCCCGTCTCGAACGGGCAGGACTCGCACAGCCAGTCACTGGTGTCGACGTCCGCCGCGACGATCGTCGGACTGCCGATCAGTATCGGAAGAGCAAGTGACTTGACGATAGTTCGCATCATGATCTCCCGCTAACGCATCAGCTTCGAGCCGGACGGGTGATTGGAACCGTGCACCTGGCCATGACAGTTCATACAGTTCTGGCCGAGCAGATACTGTGAGGCCATGCCGGACGGCAGGCCGTCGGCGTCCTGGGGCAGGCTCGGGTGACCCGCCTGTGAGTGGCAACTCTGGCACAGCATCGGGCCGCGCATCGTCAGCATGCCGGGATGATTGGAGCCGTGCGGATCGTGGCAGTTGCTGCAGTCCTCCGCGACAGGGGCATGCTCCCAGAGATGCGGGCCACGGGTCTCGGCGTGGCATTCATGGCATGTCTGGTTCAGCGTCTGGCGTACCAGCATTGCATCGAACGTCGTGTCGTGAACGTTGTGGCAGGACCCGCAGTCCATCTTGCCCTCGTCGACCACGTGAGCGAATGGCTTCAGGCTCTGGGTGCGCTGTTGCTGGTGACAGTCGTAACACACGTTGGCCTGGGTGCTGGTCTGAAGAATCGGGTCGGAAGCCGCATGGCTCGTGTGGCAGCCGGCGCAGGTGATCGTGTCGTCATCGTGTGCACTACCGTGCCAGCCGAGTCCCGTGTCGGTTCCATGACAATCGATACAGTACGCGTTCTGTTCTGCGACGCTTCCCGTTGCGCCCTCGCCGAAAGCAATGACTCCGGGGCGCTCCTGACCGCGCCGGACGCGAGCGCCGTGCTCACCGCCGGGACCGTGGCAGGCCTCGCACTGCAGCTGGTCGTGGCCGAACGGCGTCCTGGAGTCGGTCGGTACGGCGTGCGGCGTGCGAAACACGGCCAGTGTCGCCTGGTCGTCATGACAGGCGAAGCAGGAGTCAGCACCTTTTCGGCTGTAGTCCGGGCCGTCGTCGCCGTCTGCCTGCGCCAGCGACAGGCTCGGCGATGCCAGCAACAGCAACCAGCCGATAACAAAGTGAAGCCGATGCCGGCGACTTGCGATCGCCGTCATCATGACTGGTTTGTCCGACTGTCAGTCAGCAGCAAAAGCACAGCTCAATTGTTTAGGAAGCTACTGACGCCGTGCACCTCGCCGACATCGGAGGAGCCACCAGGACCGTGACAGAGCTGGCAGGTTTCCTGCGGCGCGTTGATCGATCCGTCGGCATTCTTGACGTTGGTCAGATCGAAGAAGCCGCCGTTCTGCTCCATATGCAGCTTGGCCAGGTTGGAGACGTGACAGGTCGAGCACACGGCAGAGTTCGGTGACGTGACCGTATCGTCGAGCGGCGAGGCGAGGTCAGTACCCGCGCTGGTCGTCGTCGCCAACACAGCATTCGGGTCGACCGGGTAGTAGCCGCCGGGCTCATGACAGCCTTCGCAGTTGTTCAGCTTGCCCGGGTAGGCAAAGTCGAACGTGTGCGGGCGGTTGCCGAATCCGCAGACGTCGTAGGGCACGCCTGTCGCACCGCCTGCATGCAGCGCGTGGATCATGACCTTCATGTCGACGGTGACGTCGTCCGTACCCAACTCGGTGGCGCACTGGCCCGCGCGACGATTAATGTCCGTAACGTTCGGCGCGTGACAGGTAACGCAGACCTCGATGTTGTCGGTTCGGTTGTTGCCGTGCATGGCCAGCTGGTTGTGGCAGTCGGCACACTTCTCAATCGCGACCGCGTTTCTTCGCGGTACGGCGACACCGTCCGTGATCGGCGCGTAGGCGATCGCATTCGGCACGGCGATGCGCTCACCCGTGCCGTCGATGACCACCGCGGGATGACCGTCAATCGTGACTGCGAGCGATCCCATCGCCGTTGCCGGGACCGGAATCGGTGACGTGACGCTGAAGACGCCGCCACCCTCATCGGTAGACGCACCGCCGCAGGCCGTCAGCGGGTTAATCGAGATCGGCAGGCCCGGGCTCTTGCCCGAGTCCACGTTGTTGTACTCGGTGGTATTCCAGGCGATGCCGATCGCGAGGCGGCTCAGGCCAAACGAACAGGTCGTGAACTCGGGGTCGGTCTGGATGTTGTACGGCGCGTCGCCATTCAACGGGTCTGTGACTGAGAAAAAGACCACCGGTGTGTCGCCGGTACCGGTATTCGTGATGTCGACCACGTTGAACGCGAAGTTTTTGCTCGCTTCGGCGGTAGCGATCGTGTGCACGACATCGGTTTTCAGGTCGCCACCGTTAACCGTCGAATTCGGGCCGTGACAGTCGGCGCACAGCGTGTCATCGGTAAACGTGATGCCGGTGCCGCTAGAACCCGGGTGTCCGCCGTTTGCCCAGTCGATGTCGTCATGACAGCTTCCGCAGGAGTTGCGGGACGGGAACTCCAGCCAGTGGCCGGCGTCGGGCGTATTCGGGTTCGTGTCATCGTGGCAGGTTCCGCAGTTCCTGACGTCCTGCGAGAACTTGACGTTGGAATAATCGTAAACGGTGCCGCGGAAGCCGACGATCGTGTAGCCCTCGGTCAATTCAGCGCCGTAATGAATCTTGTGAATCATCGCCGTCATGTCGACCGTACCGCCCCAGGCCTCTGTCGCGGTGTCACCATCGATCGAGCTCGGGTTGTGGCAGGTCACGCAATAGGTGATGTCGGTCCGCGGGCCGCCGTGGAAACCGAAGACATCGTGGCAGGCATTGCAGGTCTGGTTGTCGACGATAGCGCGCGTGAACAGATTGGTCGCCGCCGGATCGTTCGGCACGAAATCGTAAATGCCGTTCGTCGAGATGGGCGCCTGTCCGCGGATTTCCACACCGATTCGATGCGTCTTTGACCCATCAAACACGGGGCCACCCGAGTAGTCATCGAGCACGCTGGCGAAGGTATACACGTAGGTTCCGTCGTCATTATCGACAAAGGTACCGGCCGTTGCCGTTTCGGTCGTCGCCTGTGCGTCCGGAATGCCGGCGCTGCTTCGCGTGACGTAGGACTGCCATTCGCTCGACAGACCGCTGCCGGCTGGCGCCGGTGACAATTGCGAAATGACGAAGCGGAGCTGACCGGCCGCCAGGCCCTTCAGGCCCAGCGTGTCGTCATTGGTCAAATTGAGCGTTACCGTCGGTGGGCTGCCCGCGGGAATCGTGACATTCTGGATTTCGATATTGATCCGATCGACGTTTTCAATCGGGATTGCCGCCGACGGGCCGGGATCACCGGTTCCGCCCGTTGGGCCAGCCGGCCCGGCAGGACCCTGAGGCCCGGCGGGTCCATCGTCACCGGAACAAGCAAACAGAAAGCTGCTGGAAAACAGCAGGAATGCGATTCGCGCAGAGCGACCGTACATTGAAGCCATCTTGTATCCCCTTCACGACGAGTGCCGCATTGCACGGCGAGTGCGTCGTTTACCCCAGTCTATATTGCCTAACTTTGTAACAAATAGCTGACAGCGAACTTATGCCGGGAAATACCTACGTGCAGAACCTCTCCGGGCGATGGCTTACGGTGTGTTCAAAAGCCCCTGATTGCTTGGTGTTTTTCTTGGTCGTGCCTCGTTCGCAGTCGTTTGTTTATACGTATTATTGCGATGAACTATTACAGACGTGTGTCATATAATATTGACAGTTCAACAGGCAAGCAAGGTTTTGATGATGAGACTTAGAAACACGCTGTCCGCAATAGCACTGTTGTCACTCTCACCATTCGCGAACGCCAGCGTCGACGAGTTGATGGCCGACTGTAACGACTGCCACGGCGACAACGGCGTCAGCCAGTGGTCCGATATGCCGACCATCGCCGGCCTGTCGGTGCTTGTCCATGAAGACGCGCTGTACATATACGCGGACGAGGCCCGCCCTTGTTCGAAGTCAGAGTACCGCCAGGGTGACACCAGCCGCCCGGCGAAAACCATGTGTGAAATTGCCGCCGAACTCAGCGAAGACGACATTGCCGAACTGGCAGAAGCTTACGCCGAGCTCCCGTACGTCAGGGCCAAGCAGGACTTCGATGCCGATCTCGCGGCTGCAGGCAAGATCGTTCACGACAAGCAATGCGACAAGTGCCACTCGGACGAAGGCACGAATCCCGAGGACGAAGCCGGCATGCTCGGTGGACAGATGATGGGCTACCTCAAGCAGACGTTCGACGAATATGCCGCGGGTACGCGCGAACAGCCGAAGAAAATGAAAGACAAGATGGACCTGCTGTCTGAAGGCGACGTCGAGGCGCTTATCCACTACTACGGCAGCGTGCAGTGATCCGTCCTGAGTCGGCCTAGATCGACTCACCCAGGCGCGCAGACACAGAACCGACTCTCGATCAGGCATACCCGGCCCTGTGCCTGAAGCGCTCCTGCGCAATCCTCTCGGAAATCCCTGATAGCAACCCGGACGCGCTTGGCTTACTAATCCCTGAGGATTCAGGGATTTACTTACCATGATCGATTCGAGGCTAGGCGTCCGGCCAGTACGGGCGCTCCTACTGACTGCATGTGTGCTGCTTGGCACGGCACTCGCGACGGCGGAAGAAGCCTGCCTGGAATGCCACGAAGACGTCGAAGTCACATCGACCGCTCACCCTGACGTCGCCTGTACCGAGTGTCATACCAATGTGCCGCCAGAGCACGAAGACGATGACCTCGAGCCCCTGACAGACGACGAGAGCTGCAATGAATGCCACGGCAAGGTGCAACGTGCCGTCAATCGCAGCGCCCACAAGGACGAGGCTGTATGCGGCGACTGCCACGGCGACCCGCATAACATCCACATGGTCGCGGATCTGGATTCCGCCGTCTCCAAGGTCAACCAGATCGAGAGTTGCGGCGAGTGCCATGACGATCCGCCGGAGCTGGTCAGCGGATTCAAAGCCAGCGAACACGGTCATGCCCTGCTGAAATCGGGACTCGTTGGCGCTGCCCCAAGCTGCAGCAGCTGCCACGGGGATCATCAGATTCTTGCGTCCGACAAGAAGCGCTCACTCACCTCACATTCAAAATCGCCCGAGATGTGCGGCGACTGCCACGCCCTGCTGCTGAGCGAATGGAAGGACGGCAGCGCACACGGCATGGCCTGGCAGGACGGCAACGAGGACGGCCCGGTCTGTGTGGACTGCCACTCGTCACACGGCATCACCGACCCCGGTTCTGACGACAACCGAATCGCGTCGGCCGAGAACTGCGGCAACTGCCACGAGGATGCCCTTGCGACCTTCCGCGACAGTTTCCACGGTAAGGCCAACAAGCTCGGCTTTGTCGAAGGCGCGAACTGCGCCGACTGCCACACGCCGCATCGAAACCTGGGTGTAGACGATCCACGCTCCAGCGTGCATCCCGAGAACGTCGCGGCGATGTGCGGCAGCTGCCATGAGAACGTAACCGCCAACATCCTGAGCTTCAATCCGCACAGCGATCCCACGGACCCGGAACAGGACTTCAAGGTGTTCGTCGTCTGGGTCTTCATGACGGCACTGTTGATTGGCGTATTCATATTCTTCGGCCTGCACGACGCGCTTTGGCTGCAGCGGACGATCGTCGGCTCGTTACGCGGCGAGTTCAAGGAAGCTGAGGAGACCAGCGGCCAGTACGTCAGGCGCTTCAGCGCGTCGAATATCCATGTGCACCTGACGATCGTCGTGACGTTCCTCGCACTGGCCGTGACCGGGCTGCCGCTGAAGTTCTACGACATGGCCTGGGCGCAGACGCTCATCAACCTGCTGGGCGGCGTCGAGACAGCGGGCATCATCCACCGCGTCGCGGCCGTCGGAACGTTCGGCTACGCCATCTACCATCTGAGCGAGCTGTTCGTGCGGATCTTCATCAAGCGCGAGCGAGGCATGTTCTGGGGGCCGAACTCGATGGTGCCGCAGCCGCAGGACGGCAAGGATATCTGGGCGAGCCTGAAATACTTCCTGTATCTCGGCGATCGACCAGAGAACGACCGCTGGAATTACATCGAGAAGTTCGACTATCTCGCCGTGTTCTGGGGCGTGCTGATCATCGGCATGTCAGGCCTGTTCCTCTGGTTCCCGATGTTCTTTACGACCTTCCTGCCGGGCTGGGTACTGAACGCGGCCTACGTGATCCACAGCGACGAGGCGCTGCTCGCGACCGGCTTCATCTTCATCTTCCACTTCTTCCACACGCACCTGAGGCCCGAGAGCTTCCCGATGGATATCGTGATCTTCACGGGCAAGATGTCATTGGAACGCTTCAGGCAGGAGCGGCCGCTCGAATACCAGCGACTCGTCGACAACAACGAGCTGGATGACTACTTCGTCGACCCGCCGACGGCCCGCCAGAGGCGATTCGCCTATATCTTCGGGTCGGTGGCCCTCGTGACGGGCATCCTGCTCGCGATCGGGATCATCTGGGCGCTGCTGTCTCACTAGGCCGTTCCGGGTGCGGCGTGGCGCGGGCAGTCGAAGAGGGCCGTCGACTGCCGGCAGCTGGAGACGGATTGAGGTTTGCCTAGCCTTCGGCTAATGCTTCGAGCGCGCGCAGCACGTCGCGGCGACTGATCTGTCCGACCAGCCGGTTCTCGTCCATGACGGGGAAGCGCCGGAAGCGTGACTCCATGAACAGCTCGGCCAGGTCGATGATGCTCATGTCGGCATCGACCGTCCTGACCTTGTGACTCATGAAGTCGGACACGGGCCCGCCCCAGATGCCGTGATAACCGGCATTCAGCGTTGCTTTCATGCAGTCCGCCTCGGACAGGATGCCGATCAGCGTGCCCGCCTGGTCGACGACCGGGGCGCCGGCGATGCGATGCTGGCACAGCATGGCGACGGCATCGAGCACGTCCATGTCCGGCGTGAAGGTAACGAGCGTACGCGCCATGTAGTCTTTGACGAGTGCCGATTTGAGCGTCATGCCCTGTCACCCTTGCCGCGCTTCTTACAGTTGCCGCGACCGCTGCACAGTTCGCACTTGCCGCCGTTCAGTCCGCCGCAACTGCCACTGATCGCCTTGCGACCGTTCAGCACGCCAATACTCATGCCGGCGATGACCAACAGCATGACGACGAAACTGATGCTCATCATCAGGAAAAACGTGTTCACATAGTCACCCGTCTGTCGAACGAGCTCGTGCTCGTTGCCTCTATCTCATCCTCGCGCCTGACCAGGAAGTAGCCGGCGACGTCGAGCTTCTCCGCCAATGCTACGCCCTCACCGGGGCCGAGCACCAGTAACGCGGTTGCGAGCGCGTCGGCCTCGGCCGCGGAGTCAGCGATGACGGTAACCGCCGCCAGCTGATGCGCAACGGGCCAGCCCGTCTTCGAGTCGATCGTGTGCGAGAAAAGCTGGCCTTCGTACTCGAAGAAATTTCGGTAGTCGCCGGAGGTTGCCACACCAACGTCCGTGACGCGAATCACGCGCTCCGGCGCTCGGGCAAGCGGTAGCGGCTTCTCTATCGCGATCGCCCAGTTCCTCTGTTCTGCGTTCTTACCCCGAAGACGCAGTTCGCCGCCGACCTCTACGAGGTAGTTCTCGACGTCGTTCGCGTCGAGCAGCGCCGCCAGTTGATCGACGGCATAGCCCTTCGCCCATGCCGACAGGTCGATATAGACGTCGGCCGGGTCTTTGCGCATCGCCGACTCGGCACATCGGGTCTCCACCCGCTGGTAGCCTACTCGCTGCATAGCGGCGCTGATATCGGCCTCGGCGGGCGGCTCGGGCTCAACATCGGCGGGCCCGAATCCCCACAGGTTCACCAGCGGGCCGACGGTGATGTCGAACGCGCCGTCGGTAAGCTCGCTGATCCTGAGCGCCTCGCTGACAACGTCGCAGAACTCGGGAGACACGTCTATCCAGTCGGTCGAAGGATTCGCATTGAAGCGCGAGATGTCCGAATCGTCGATGTACGTCGACGTCATTGCGTTGACCGCCTCGAGCGCCCGGTCGATTTCATCGCTTAACCGCTGGCGCGACAGCGACTCGGGCGGCGCGACGAGTTTGACGCCGAAGGTCGTGCCCATCGTTTCCCCGGTTAGCTCGTACTGCGGCAGTCGCGTGTCGCCGTCACAGGCGGTCAGGTACAGCAGTGCGAATGCCGCGGTGGGCAGAGACGGCGCCCGCATACCGTCAGCCGCCGAAGTCGTCCAGGAGGATGTTCTCTGGCGGCACACCGAGGTCTTCGAGCATCTTGATGACGGCGACGTTCATCATCGGCGGCCCGCACAGATAGTATTCGCAGTCTTCGGGCGCCTCGTGCTTGCCGAGGTACTGGTCGAGCAGCACCTTGTGAATGAAGCCGGTGTAGCCCGTCCAGTGATCCTCAGGTTGCGGCTCTGACAGGGCGAGGTGCCACTGGAAGTTGTCGTTCTTCGCATCGAGCTCGTCGAACTCGTCAGCATAGAACACTTCTTTCAGGCTTCGCGCGCCGTACCAGAATGACATCTTGCGGTGACTGTGCTTTCGCTTGAGCTGGTCGAAGATATGCGAGCGCATTGGCGCCATGCCGGCACCGCCGCCGACGAAGACCATCTCGTTGTCGGTATCGCGCGCAAAGAACTCGCCGTAGGGACCGGAGACAAACACCTTATCGCCGGGCTTCAGGTTGAAGATAAATGACGACATCACACCAGGCGGCACTTTCTCACTGGCACCCGGCGGCGGCGTCGCGATGCGAACATTCAGCTTGATGAGGCCTTTCTCGAGCGGGAAATTCGCCATCGAGTACGCGCGCGAAACCGACTCGTCGACGTGCGACTCGTACTTCCACAGGTGGTAGCGATCCCACTCATCCCTGAACTTCTCCTCGACGTCGAAATCCGAGTACTTCAGATCATGCGGGGGGCATTCGATCTGTATGTAGCCGCCGGCGCGGAAATCCAGGTCCTCTCCCGCAGGCAGCTCCAGCACGAGCTCCTTGATGAAACTCGCGACGTTTTCGTTCGACTTGACCGTGCACTCGATGCGACGCACGCCGAACACCTCGTCGGGCACCTGCACCGCCATGTCCTGCTTGACGGTGACCTGGCAGGACAGGCGCATGTGATCCGCCGCTTCGCGCTTGTTAATCAGCGATCGCTCGGTCGGCAGGATCGCACCGCCGCCCGACATCACGCGGACCTTGCACTGACCGCAGGTTCCGCCTCCGCCGCAGGCCGAAGCAACGAACAGGCCGCTGTCCGCGAGGCCCTGCATCAGCTTCATGCCGACGGGGATGTGCAGCTCACGATCCTCGTTGACGGTCACGGTAACCGAACCGCTCGAGACGAGCTTGGAGCGCGCCCCGAGAATCACGAACACGAGCATCAGGACGATGGCCGTGAACAGGCCGACGCCCAGAAGCAGTTCCGTTACGAGAGTGTTCGTTCCCGCCATGCTCAGATCCCCGAAAAGCCCATGAAGCCCAGCGACATCAGGCCGACGATGATGAAGGTGATGCCGAGTCCCTGCAGACCCTCGGGCACGTCGCTGTATTTCAGCTTCTCGCGGATGCCGGCCAGCGCGATCAGCGCGATGGCCCAGCCCGCCCCACTGCCGATGCCGTACACGACACTCTCGCCGAAGTTGTACTGGCGTTCGACCATGAACAGCGTGCCGCCGAGAATGGCGCAGTTGACGGTGATCAGCGGCAGGAAGATGCCGAGCGCGTTGTACAGCGCCGGGAAATAACGATCCAGCGTCATCTCGAGAATCTGTACCAGCGCGGCGATGACGCCGATGTAGCTGACCAGGCCCAGGAAACTCAGGTCGACGTCGGGAAAACCGGCCCATGCCAGCGCACCGTCCTTCAGCAGGTAGGCATAGATCAGATAGTTGACCGGCACGGTGATCGCCTGCACGGTGACGACGGCGAGACCGAGGCCGACCGCCGTCTCCACGCGTTTCGACACAGCGAGGAAGGTACACATGCCGAGGAAGAATGCGAGCGCCAGGTTCTCGACGAACGCGGCCCTGATAAACAAACTGAAATACGCTTCCATCAGTAGATCTCGGTCCGATGCACTTCGTGAATCTGGTAATCCGGTTTCTCGACCTGCGCCTTCTTCCAGGTCCGGATCGCCCAGATCAGGCCGCCGATGATGAAGAATGCGCTAGGCGGCAACAGCATCATGCCGTTCGCCTCGTACCAGCCACCGTCGGAGGTCAGCGGCAGGATCTGGAAGCCGAGCAGCGTACCGGCGCCGAACAGCTCGCGCGTCGCCGCCACGGCGATCAGAATCGCGCTGTAGCCGAGGCCGTTGCCCAGGCCATCGAGGAAGCTCATGCCCACACTGTTCTTCATCGCAAACGCCTCTGCCCGGCCGAGCACGATGCAGTTCGTGATGATCAGGCCGACAAATACCGACAGCTGCTTGCTGGTCTCATACGCGTAGGCCCTCAACAGCTGATCGGTCACGATGACCAGGGACGCGATGATCGTCATGTGGACGATGATTCGGATGTTGTTCGGGATACGATTGCGGATACTGCTGATCGCGGCGCCGGACAGCGCGGCGACACTCGTCAGCGCGAGGCACATCAGCAACGAGGGCAGCAGCGACGTCGTCACCGCGAGCGCCGAACAGATACCCAGCACCTGCAGTGTGACCGGGTTGTTATCCACCAGTGGATCGATCAGGACTTTTCTCGTGTCACTCATCGTCAGGTTCCTTTCGCTTGTCGGTACTGCTCGAGGTAGGGCCCATACCCGTGCGGGCCGGTCCAGTACCGAACGAGATTCATGACGCCACGACCGGTCAGCGTCGCGCCGGACAGGCCGTCAACCTGGTGCTGGACGTATGGGTTGCCGTCCGCCACGGTGCCGCGCACGACCTCCATTCGCGGCTGGCCGTCGTCACCGTAGATCTTCTTGCCAACCCATTGCGCCTGCCATTCCGGGTCCTCGATCTGGTCTCCGAGGCCTGGCGTCTCGGCGTGATCATAGAACTGGAGCCCGCTGACGGTCTCGCCATCGGGCTCGAGCGCCAGGTAGCCGTACAGCGTCGACCAAAGGCCGGTGCCTCGCACGGGCAGGATGATCTGCGACAGCTCTCCGCCGTCACTGACGAGATACACCGGCGCGTAGATCGCGCGGCGCTTGATCTTGCCGATATCGAGTTCCTCGGGGATCCTGACGCTCGTGTCCGGCTCGTTCGCGGCGGCGATCGGGTCGAAATTGTTTGCGTCGATAGACTCGACGTATTCACCCGTCTCCAGCTCGACAACGCGAGCTTCGATACGCTCGAGACCCTGCTCGATATCGGCCCCCGGCTCCAGCAGTCCGGCAACGTCCAGGATAATGCGCTGGCGGAACCGGACCTCGTTCATCTCCTGGATCGGCTTGAGCATGATCGCGGCGCCAGCCACGAGGATCGAGCAAACGAGGCTCAGGCCGATCGCGATCGTCAGCGTGTTGCTGGTGCTATCGCGGTCGAAAGCTTCGCGTTCTTCGTTGGCGTTGTTATCTGCGTCAGACACTGCGCTTGATCCTCCGCTTGATGTTGGCCTGTACGACGAAGTGGTCGATCACGGGCGCGAACACGTTCGCGAGCAGGATCGCCAGCATGATGCCCTCCGGAAATGCCGGGTTGATGACGCGAATCAGCCACGTCAAAAAGCCGATCAGCAGACCGAATATCCACTTGCCCGTGTCCGTCTGTGCCGCGCTGACCGGGTCTGTCGCCATGAAAACGGCGCCGAAGGCGAAGCCGCCCAGCGCGATGTGCCAGTACCAGGGCATGGACATCATCGGGTTTTCGCTGACGACGCCGCTGAAGATCAGCGACGGGATGATCAGCCCGAGAAAAACCGCGACGATGATGCGCCACGACGCGATGCCGGTGTAGATCAGCATGGCCCCGCCCAGCAGGCACGCGATCGTCGATGTCTCGCCGATTGAGCCGGGAACCTGCCCGATGAATGCCTGCATCCACGTGATGCCACTGTCGGCGATGCCCGCCATGCCGTCGATTGCGCTGATGCCGAGCGCCGTCGCTCCGCTGTAGCCATCGACGGTGGTCCAGACGGCGTCGCCGGAGATCTGCGCCGGATAGGCGAAATACAGGAACGCACGCCCGACGAGCGCCGGGTTCAGGAAGTTTTTGCCCGTGCCGCCGAAGACCTCCTTACCGACGACGACGCCAAAGCTGATGCCGACGGCCACCTGCCACAGTGGAATGTTGGCCGGCAGGATCAGCGCGTACAGCATCGACGTCACGAAGAAGCCTTCGTTGACCTCGTGGTTTCTGACGGCTGCGAAGAGGACCTCCCAGAAGCCGCCGGCCGCCATCGTGACAACGTAGATGGGAATGAAGAAGACGAATCCCTGCATGATGCAGTCGTAGAGACTGTTCGGGTCGTAGCCTGCCCCCAGCAGCGCCAGCGCCGTTGCACGCCAGCCACCGATGTCTTCCAGCCCCATCGATGCCAGCGCCATATTGCCCTGGTAGCCGGTGTTCCACATGCCGACCATCAGTGCCGGCATGACGGCAAACACGACCGTGATCATGACGCGTTTCAGGTCGATCGCATCGCGGACGTGCGGCGCGTGACGCGTCACATCGGGCGGCGAATAGAACAGCGTGTCGACCATCTCGTACAGCGCGTGAAAACGCTCGTAGCGCCCGCCCTGCATGAACAGGGGCTCCATGCGATCGAGTACGCCGCGTAATCCCTTCATCAGCCGTTCACCTCTATTTCGTGGAGATTACGACGCAGGTGCTGGCCGTATTCGTATTTGCCGTTGCAGACGAAGGAGCACAGGCCGAGGTCTTCCTCGTCGAGTTCAAGGCAGCCCAGCGCCTGTGCCATATCCGTATCGCCGACGACCAAAGCCTTCAGCAGGGGCGTCGGCAGGATGTCGAGTGGCATGACGCGCTCGAAACCACCGGTTGACACCATCGCTCTCGCGCTGCCGTTCTGTGAGCTCGTCAACGAAAACTTGCCCCGGTTCAGGACGTGGCCGGCATAGGCGCGCGTGAACGAGAATTTCTTTCTCCCGGGCCGCATCCACGCAAGAAACTCCCTCGGACTTTCCTCCTGCAGTGCGCAGACCTGGTTGTGGTAGCGGCCCAACCATGCGCCCCAACCGGAGCCGCGGCTGCCGGACAGCGGCGACCCTGAGACGATCCGGAGCTTTTCACCGTCGATCTCGTCTTTTAGCAGGTCGACGGTGCTGGCCCCCAGCCGCGTGCGTACGAGCCGCGGGTTTCGCATCTGCGGGCCGCCCAGTGCGACGATACGCTCGGTCGGGATGCGACCGGTTGTAAACAGTCGGCCGAATGCGATGACGTCCTGGTAGCCCAGGTGCCAGACAACCTTGTTCTTGCAGACCGGCTCGAGCATATGAATGTGCGTACCGACGAGACCCGCCGGGTGCGGCCCGTCGAACTCGGCGTGCCGGAATGTCTCGCTCTCAGGACACGGGATACCGGAGTTCGGCGCCGTGCAGACATAGACAGGCTTATCCGTCAGGGCGGCCAGCACCGCGAGGCCGTGAGCAAACGAGTCGCCGGCATCTTCTATGACGACGGCAGGGTCCGCGGCTAGCGGGTTCGTGTCGATCGCCGTGACAAAGATCGCCTCGGGCTCGGCATCCGGCGCGGGAATCTTGCTGTACGGACGCGTGCGGAATGCTGTCCAGAAACCGGACGCGATCAGCATATCGCGGACCTGCTGGCTGCTCAGCGTCGCAAGCGTATCAGCGCTGACGGCGTCAAAGCGTTCTTCGGCGTCGCCCTCCAACATGATGACGACGGACTGCAGCACCCGACGCTGGCCACGGTTAATCGCGATGACCTTGCCACTGCCGGGCGATGTGAATTCCACACCGGGATTTTGCTTATCGAAGAAGAGGGGCTGCCCGAGACTGACCTGCTCGCCTTCACGAACCCGCATTCCCGGCTTCAGGTCAACATAGTCGGGCCCCAGCAGCGCCACTGTGATGATCTCGTTGCCGTCGGAAATAGTCTGCTGGGGCGGCCCGGATATCGGTATATCCAGCCCCTTGTTGATTCTTATCGGCATGCGGTTTGTCGGATCTCAGTCTTCGTAAGCGAAGTTCCAAGCAATTTATTGCTTCAACCGGCAGCGAACCATAAGTAAAAGACGCAGCGCGTTGCGCGTAGCGAACCCACCGTCCGGGCGGACGCCGGGACAGACAGCAATCGGAAGAGAGGCCGCTTAGCGAGATTCGCTCAGGAGCCTGCCCAGCAGCTCCCGAACCAGCTTTGCCGCGACGACGCTGGTGATTCCCGTCGGATCGACAAGCGGGTTCACTTCGACGACGTCCGCACCGACTACGCGGGGCGCCTTGGTATTGGCAATGACGTCGAGTACCTGGCGAACACTTAAACCCCCGGGCTCCGGATGTGAGACCCCGGGCGCGAATGCCGGGTCCAGCCCGTCGACATCGAATGAGATGTATAGCGGCGAATCAAAGCGGAGCGCCGGGCCGGGGCCGTGCGACCAGGGCGGATGCACGTCGACATTGTGCTGCTTGAGCATCGCGGCCTGTTCGGGTCCGTAGCTTCGAATCCCGACCTGCACCAGCCGATCGACGAGACCCTCCTCGACGATACGCGCCATCGGGCTCGCGTGAGAGAAGGGATTCTGTTCGAACTCCGGGTAGATGTCCGGATGGGCATCGAAGTGCAGCAGGCTGATCGGCCCGTGGGCGGCAGCGACGGCCCTGATGATCGGGTAGGTGACGGCATGGTCGCCACCCAGCAGGACGAGCCGGTCGGTCTTCTGCAGTGCGTTCGCGACGCCCTTCTCGATCGCGTCGATCGGGGCTCGCGTCGCCGTCTCGTCAGGAATATCCAGGTCACCGTGATCGACGACCTGGTCACTGGGCCAGACCTTGAAGCCGGTTTCGCTGTAGGCATTGGCCGACTCTGACGACAGCGCCTTGCGAATCGTCGGCGGCGCTTCGGCGGGTCCTCGCTTGAAGCTCGAATTGGCGTCGAAGCCCAACCCGAGCACCCCGACCTTACCCGACGTCGCACTCATGATCTTCAGCACCCTGAATACAGTGTCGCCAGAGCATAGGGGAACGAGCGGACATTGCCCAGCCGCGGTTGATCGTCAGCGGGCCAGCGCGCGAAACGGAAACACTTGTCATTGACAGCGTACTATACCGAGACTAACCGACGCCGGTGATGGTCCGGCGAGGTCAGATCTTACGCCCGGAGGTTGACACGTGTGGTACCGCATCGCCGCTGACCTGATTTTGGTCATCCACGTCACGTTCGTCCTGTTCGTCGTGCTCGGACTCGTCGCGATTCTCTTAGGCGGCTGGCTGAACTGGAGTTGGGTGCGCAATCGATGGTTTCGGATCCTGCATCTCGTCGCTATCGGCGTCGTTGTACTGCAGGCGTGGCTGGGGCGACTATGTCCGCTGACGATCTGGGAAATGGCGCTGCGCGCGAAAGCCGGCGACGCAACCTATGAAGGCGCGTTTATCGCGCACTGGCTGCAGTCGCTGCTGTACTACGACGCGCCGATGTGGGTTTTCGCTGTCGCGTACACGGCGTTTGGCGCGCTGGTCGTGCTGAGCTGGTTCCTGGTGCGGCCGAGGTGAGCGGATTGAGGACCGTTTGGCTGAGGGTCGGTCAGTCGCCGACCTTCTCGTAAACCCGGACGTAGTCGATGAGCATCTTCTGCGGGAAGATACTGTCGTCGATCGGGCCGCCGGCGCGACCCCACGCGCCGCCGACGGCGACGTTCATGATCAGGTGGAAGGGCTTGTCGTAGGGCCACGACTCCCAGCCGTTGCCCTCATTCATGTAGGTGAAGTAATGCTTGTCGTCGACGAAGATGTCGATGCGTTCCGGTGACCACTCCATCGCGTACACGTGGTAGTTCTTGTCGACGTCCTCAAGCAGGACTCGGCCCTTGCGCTGTTCCCACTTCAGCCAGTAGTAGGCCTCGTTGTGCACGGTGCCATGCACATGACCCATCTCGTAGCCGACGTGTTCCATGATGTCGATCTCGCCGGACTTCGGCCACGCGTCGCAGGTCTCGCTGCCCTGCCACTCATCGCCTTCCTTGCAGGTCGTCGCATAGAAGAACGGGTCGCTCGGCAGCATCCAGATCGCGGCCCAGCTGCCCTGTCCGCGCGGCAGCTTCGCGCGAATCTCGAATCGGCCGTAGAGAAAGTCGCCTTTCTTCATCGAATGCACGCGACCGGACGTGTAGTGCGCACCCTCGTAGTCTTCCCGGTGCGCCTCGATGACGAGATGCCCGTCCTCGACACGCAGATTCTTCTCCCGCGCCGTGTAGGCCTGGTCCTCGTCGTTGACCTTGCGCGGCGCCCAGACATCGGGCTCCCACTTCTCGGGATCCGGCGGGCCCTCGTAGTCGAACTCGTCGTTCCAGACCATCTTCCATTCCGGTGACGGCCGGTTCTTGTGCCGGACTTCGAGTGCGCTTAAGACCGGCTGCATCGAACGTGCCTCGAAGGCAATCTCCAGCCTGCCGTTCGTGACCTCGACGTTTGGCACGGTGATCGTCAGCGCGGAGTGGATCTTCCCGTCGCGCGACTTCGTAATGTCGAGCCAGTGGATGCGGTGTTCGCCCTGGACGATCGCGTCGAAGAGTCGTACACCGCCGTGCAGGTCATGCGGCTCCGCGAAGTGGAACGTCACGTCATAGACGTCGTTGGCCAGCGGCCGCGATATGCGAATGTCACCCTCGCGATAGGTCCGGTACAGCTCGGGGTCCTGCGAGCCCTTGACCTCGTGCATCGTGCCAATCTCGCCGCCCTCGACGAATTCCTCGGCCTCGAAGGCGGTGCCGTCCATGCCGACGTAGGCCGGCCCTCCGACGTTGATGGCCCAGACCAGGTCTGTTTCCGTTTCGGGTGCTACTTCGATCTTCAACGTATTCTGTTTCATATCAGACTCACAGGCGTATTGGGTGAGCGCCAACGGATACGTGTGGCGCCTTGACTGCCGGAAGCTGTGCCTCTCAGGCGGCGTTGGCCTTGCAGTGCGTGTTGATGAAATCCAGGTGTGAAGGTTGTTGCGCGACAAGACCGGAGATGCCGGTTCTCACTCTCGCGAACAGGTTCTTGAAGTCCTGCTCGCTCATGTTGTCGACGAACGGGTGATAAGCCTCCGGGAGCAGCCCCTGCCCGACCATGACCGCGATCCATGACGGCTCTGAGAAGAGCTCGTTATTCTCGCGGAATATTTTGCCCGTCTCCTTGAACAGCCGAATCTTGTGTTTTAAGGATTCGGGTACGTCCATGTCGCGGCAGGCCTTCCAGTAGGGCGTGTCGGTCCTCTCGGTGACGTGGTAGTGCAGGATGATGAAGTCGCGAATGTACTCGATCTCCTGCTTGACGTCACGGTTAAATTGCTCGATTTCGACCGGGTTGATGCCGGCCGACGGGAACAGCTTGATGAAGCGAATGATGCTGTTCTGGATCAGGTGAATGCTCGTCGATTCCAGCGGCTCCAGGAAGCCGCTGGACAGGCCGAGCGCGAGGCAATTGCCGTTCCACTGTTTCAGCCGTCGACCCGTCTTGAAACGAATCGGTCGTGGCTCGGTCAGCGGCTTGCCGTCGAGATTGTTCAGCAGCGTCTGCCGCGCCTCGTCGTCCGACAGGTAGTCACTCGAGTACACGAGGCCGTTACCGACGCGCGACTGCAGCGGGATACGCCACTGCCAGCCGCAGGTCCTCGCCGTCGCACGCGTATACGGCGTCGGCGGTGACGTCGTCTCGGTCTGCACGGCCAGCGCCCGGTTGCTCTTGAGCCACTGCCCCCAGTCCTCCCAGCCGGTCTCGAGTGTCTGCTCGATCAACAACCCGCGGAAACCCGAGCAATCGATGAAGAAATCACCCTCGACGATCGTGCCGGACTCGAGCGTCACGGACTCGATGAAGCCACTCTCGGGGTTACGCGCAACGTCGACGACCTTGCCTTCCGTCCGCGTAACGCCCTCACCTTCGCTGATGCCGCGCAGCAGCTTCGCGTACAGGCCGGCATCGAAGTGATAGGCGTAGGCTGCCTTGTGCTCGCCGGTCTGGCCGAACTTGCCGGCCCGCCCGAGAGACGCCTCGTAGCTGAACTCATCGAGCTGCGCCTGCTCGCCCTGCCGACGCGCCTTGACCCAGTAGTGGTGGAACTGCGCGGCCCACATGTCGGTGCCGAAACCGGCGAACGGGTGGAAATAGCGCTCGCCCAAGTGCCCCCAGTTCAGAAACTCGATGCCGAGCTTGTAGGTCCCGTTGACGGCCTTCATGAAGTCGGCTTCCTCGAGCTCGAGCAACAGGTGCAGATTTCGAATCGGCGGGATCGTCGCCTCGCCGACCCCGACCGTGCCGATTTCGTCGGACTCGATCAGCTCGATGTCGAGCACGCTACCCATGGCCTTCGACAATGCCGCGGCCGCCATCCAGCCGGCCGTGCCACCGCCAATGATTCTTACTCTGTTTATTTCACTCATAAGGTCTTACCGGTTGAGCTTGTTACGCAACGATGCCCGGAGCTGCCGGGCCAGGTCATCACTGATGTCGCCGAGCACGCCTCTGCGCTTTTCCGGGATGTGGGCAGCCGCCTCGTCCTTGTCGCCGAACACGTAGTGATCGAAGAACACCCGCCAGGCCTGCCGCTGCGGCTCGGGCAGGTCGCGGATGTTCATCAATGCGTGCAGCAGCGCGTCTAGCGGCGGTCCCATGTGCTGCGGTACCGCCTGCCACCAGTGATTGATCAGGATATTGAATCGGTCGAGTCCCTGCACGTGGTGCCACCACATCGCGGGAATGTAGATCGCGTCGCCCGGCTCCATGACCACGGTCATCGCGTGCTTCTGGGCTTCTGAGAATTTCGGGAATCGCTCGAGGTCCGGATTGTCGAGGTCGACGAGGCTGATCGACTGACCGGCCGGCGTGAAGTCGATGGGGCCTACATAAAGGTTGTGGATTTGCTCCGGCGGGAACAGCGTAAAACGACGCTGCCCTGCACAAACACAGGCAATGTTTTCCATCGCGTCGTAGTGAGCGGCCACTGTCGTCTGGTTGCCGATCCAGATTCGCACCGTCGCCTGCAGATCGCCGTGAGGCAGGCTGTTTCGTTCGCTCAAACCCGGCAGGTAGTGATCGATCGACGTAGAGCCGACATACAGCGTCGGTGCTTCGTCCTGAGTTGCCAATTCCGCGAGCTCTTCGAGCACGGCGTCGAGTTGCCGCTTGGACTGGTTGAAATTGACGCGCTCGAGTTCGTCCGTGTAGAAGATCCTGCCGCCGATCGGCTCATCGGTCGAGAATGTCGTGACCGGCTTGTCGTCATAGAAGCCGAGCAGGTAACTGCAGATGTCCTGAATCGACGAATGGCTGTTCTGCACCAGCGGCCACTCAGCCACGGCGCCGCGGAAGACACAGGGTCCGTCCAGCTCGGATACGTGGGCGAACAAATCGTCGGGGACGGGCCCCTCGTGTTCACGAATTGGCGCGCCGATGGCCATCATCAGTCCGCGGTCAGCAGGCGGTTCTTCTTTTCGATCAGGGATTCGACGACCGGCAGCGAGGCCAGCACCATGAAGATGCTCTGCAGGTGCCTGCCCTGGTGCAGCGTGTCCAGCGCCTCCGGTGTCAGCGCGCGGAATCGGTCCTCGTTGATGATGAAGAGGCCGGTCAGCGTCTGTTTCGAACCGTCTTTGAACTCGACGTTGAGCTCGAGCGATTCGAGCAGTTCGAGGCCTTCGAGGACCTGCGACAGCGATCGGCTCGCCGTATGGCCCTCGTTGATCGCATGCAACACCGAGTTGATGCGCTCGAGAAACGGGCTCTCGCCACCCTGCGGCAGGAACACAGGGACGCCCTCGTCCTGGCTTATCGCCGGATGGTCCATATCGACGTGCACGACCGGGACCTCTGTCGGTATGCCGTCCTGTTCCTGCTCCTGGAAGCCGATCAGAAACGGTTGGCGCTCCATGCTTAGCGGCATGTACTTCGCGGCCCAGCCGCCGTCCTGCAGGTACAGGTTCTCGCCCTGCTCAAAGCCTAGAAGCGCGACCGTATCGAAGTCACCCGTCTCGGGGTTCTTCAGGAAGAACAGCGGATACTCGCGCTGCGCCACGCTGAGCTCCATCGGGAACACGCGCGCGACGTTGTGATCGTAACCGGCACCGGGCTCGAAGCGGCGGTTAACCTTCAGGTCCTTGTGCGTGATGTTGTCGAGTAGTTGGTGGTTTGGCATGAATGCTCTCTCGTTCAATCAGGCAACCGGCAGTGCTTGTGTATTAATCCAGGCCAGCAGGTCCCGGTTCGGCCGCAGGTTAGACGCCAACATGTCGGTTTTCTTCAGGTTGTCGGCAATCAGTTGGGCCGCCTTTCTCTCATTGCTTGCGAGCGCCCGGCTGCGGCGCACGTGGGTCTCGAAGCCCATGCCGTACAGCACGTACTGGTAGCTGGCGGCTGAGAACACTTCGCCGAACTGGACGAAGTCACCGTGCCACGGCACCTGGTGTCGCCACAACTCCAGGAACTCGGCCAGGCTGTCGGGGATGGTCTCTTCCGTGCGGTTGTCGACCCAGAAGTCTGAGTCGTCCCGCTTGCTGAGCACGTAGTGGAGCTTCAGGAAATCGATGATGCGGTCCCAGCGGTAGCTGAAGCGCTCGTTGAATCGTTTCGCAACGATGTCCATGGACTGGCGGTTCGCCGGGAGCTCTTCGCTGATCATTCGTGCCGATAACTCGATCAGCACCAGCGCGCTCGCCTCCAGCGGCTCGAGGAAGCCGGCGGACAGCCCGACGGCGACGCAGTTGCGGTGCCAGAAGGTCTCACGATGCCCGGAGCGGAACGAGATCTTGCGCGGCTCGATACTGTCGGGGTCCGGCGTGCCGGTCGCCTCGATGTAGCGGCGAAGCACGGCCTCCGCGTGGGCCTCGGTCGTGTGTGCGCTGGAAAACGCATAGCCAATGCCGCGACGCGACGTCAGGCCGATGTCCCAGATCCAGCCGGCCTCCCGGGCCGTCGAGACCGTCTGCGACGCGATGGGCGCGCTGTCGTTCGCATACGGCACCTGGGCCGCCAGCGCCGTATCGTTGAACAGAATGTCCTTGCAGTCGATGAACGGCACGTCGTAATGCTTGCCGATCAGCAGCGACGCGAAGCCCGTGCAATCGATAAACAGGTCCGCCTTGAGATCGCCATGCTGCGCCGTGCTGATCGATTCGACATCGGCATCGGGCTGGCCGTTGACGCTCGTGACGTGATCGAGAATGTGGCGCACGCTCAAGTTGTCCGTGCAGTGCCGCTGCAACAGCGCGGCGAACTTCCCGGCATCCAGGTGGTAGCCATAATTCACGACGCCGGCGTACTCGGGCGTCGTCTCCTGCTTCGGCGACAGTCCCTCGTCGCACAGCCGGCCCTGCGTGCTGACGACGTCAGTAAAACTGCGGTCGGACTGGTGCTGCTGCCAGAACGGCACCAGGTTGATGCTGTTGTAGCCCGCAGGCGCCGAGAACGGATGATAGTAGTAGTCGGCGTCGTCGTTGATGCGCCAGGCGTTGAAGCGCGTGCCCTGCTTGAATGCCGCGTGGCACTCACGCAGGAACTCGGTCTCCGAAACGCCGATCTTCCGGAGCGTCGTACGCATCGTCGGCCACGTGCCTTCGCCAACGCCGATGGTCTTGACGTCGGGAGACTCGACCAGCGTCACGCTCACGCCGGATCCCTGCCCGTATTCACTGGCTAACAGTCCGGCGGTCAGCCAGCCGGCGCTACCGCCGCCAACGATGACAATGTTCGTTTCCATACGCTTAACTAACAGAGACAAAAAAGCCGCTGCCGGGGGAAGCAGCGGCTTTAATGTTACGACTTTATCGGCTTAATTAAAGTCGTACCGCGCACCGATGTTGTAGCGCGTACCGAACTCACTTCCGCTGAGGAACTGTTCCTCATAGCGGACGAAGGTACGGGTCGTCTCATCGGTCAGGTTGATGACCTCGAAGAACAACGTCAGCTGATCGGATGCGAAGTAGGTAAAGTTCGCATCGATCGGGGCGTATTCCTCGGTGAACACCGGTGAACCGTCGCCATCGAAGCCGGTCAGGAACTCATCGCGCCAGTTGTAGGCGATGCGAGCCGAGATCAAGTCGTTCTCGTAGAAGACCGACAGGTTTGCCGAGTCGCTCAGGCCCGGAAGCGCGAACGACTGGTTGATGACATCACGATCGGCATCGACGTCGCCGCTGACGGCCGTGTAGTTCGCCTGCAGGCCCCAGCCGGAATCACCGAACATGTGCTGGACCGCGAGCTCCCAACCAAACAGGTTGCCCACCTCTTCGTTCTCGACTCTCGTCTGGTCAAACACGACCAACGGATCATCCGCTGAAGCACGCACCGGGTCCGTTATCGGCGTACCGCGGTTCTCGTTAATGCGGCGGAATACCGCTTGGTCATCAGCCGGGATGCCATCGGCCGCGAGATCCGCCCTTGCCTGTTCGGCCAGCGCGCCAACATACGGATCGGTAATGCCGTCGAACGTCACTTCCGTGATACGCGAGACAAGGAAATTGTCGACGCGCTTCCTGAAGTGGCCAATGGACGCGTAGCTACCCTCGTCGTAGTACCACTCGAAGGAGAAGTCGAGGTTGTCAGAGACGTACGGCTCCAGGCTCGGGTTACCGGCGCTGACGCGGCGGCTGCGGATGTTCGGGTTGCCCGGGAAAGAACGCGTCGGGATCAGATCGCCGATCGGCGGCCTCGCAATCGAACGGCTGTACGAGAAGCGCGCGACCATGTCCGGATGCACCTCGAGGTCGAGGTCCAGGTTCGGCAGGAAGAACGTGTTGCTGCCCTCGCCCGATGCGGATGAACGCGGGCCCGTTTCGTAGGCGAACTCGTTGCCGCCGACCCAGACGACGGCCGTCGCCGGGATCTCGAAGCCGGTGCCCGTCGTTTCCGCTTTCTCGTAGCGCAATCCGAGCACGGCGCCGAACGGCATGCCGTTGAACTCATCCTCAAAGTCAACCGAGATGTAAGCGGCCTCGACTTTCTCGTCGACGATCGAAATACCACCCGAGTCGAGAGGCCCGGACCAGAAGCGTCCTCGGGTGCCGGACGGGTCCTGGAAGTCGTCACCCCAGCCGGGGTAGTACACATCGGCGATCGGGTCCGTGCCGCCGATCTCTTCCCATCGGTTCGCGAGGTAATCGAATGGCGCCGTGAAGTAATCGCTGTAGCTGAAGCTGCCGCCGTTCGAGAACGCACTCAGCAGACCGTTGAAGGACGCCTCCTGCCATACGTCGTCGGGCCAGTACTGGGCGGATGTCAGCCAGAAGCCTGCCGGCAGCAGTCCGGACTCTTTGCTCGTGTTGACGAAGTCCTGGTAGGTGTGAGAGAGACCGAAGTTGATACGGCGGACCGCACCATCGTCCATGTTCTCCCAGGAACCAGCGAGCTGGACCTGCAGGATATCGTTGTCGGACGTGCCGTCGAAGGCCTGGCCGAACAGTGAGCCGATGTCGCTGCGAAGCAGACCGTCCTGTGGATTGCCGTCCCCGCCCGTGAAGCTGACGTCGAAGGTAGGGATGCCGCTCGCACCGTAGAACGCCGTCTGCAGGTCGATGCCCGCCGTCGCCGGACCCCACTCAGGGCCGTTGCCCGGGCACCACGGGCAGTTCGTGTTACCGATGATCATGTTGGCGGACGTGCCCGGCTCACCCGGAATCGGGCCGCGGCCACGCGTGGCCGAGGACGAATCGTGCATGTCCAGCGTGAACGCCAGCGAGTCAGTCGCCTGCCAGTCCAGGTTCAGGCCAATGGACTTGTTCTCCTTGAGGTTGCGGTCGCGGTTGACGTTGATCGCGAGGTCGCCGCAGGACTGGGTTACCTCGGTGACCGTGCCGCGCTCGTTGATCGTCGCTTCGATGTTCGGGCATTCGAACCAGATACCAAAGCTGGTGCCGTCACGATCGGTCTCGACCTCGGAGTAGGTGTAGTCCAGCGTCGCCGTGAACGTGTCCGTCGGCGCATATTGCAGCGCGATCTGACCGTTGATGCGGTCGCGAGAGACCTCACCGAGCGCGTAGCCGATATTTTGCGGGTGCCACCAGACGCCATCTTCGCGCTGGTTGTTGTCGTTGATGATGCCGCCGTTCAGCTGCAGGTTCTGGCCCCAGCTGTCGACCGCCGCGTTTTCCTCGCGGTTGTCGCGCTCCTGGTAGGACGCGCTGATGCGGACACCGATCGTGTCGTCGGCAAACGTGTTGCTGAACAGGCCGTAGATTTCCGGCGTGTATTCATCGAGGCCAACGATGTCCGAGTTCGACGCGGACGTCTCATGGACCATCTTGGCGCCGACGACGGCCTGCAGTCCCGGATTCTCGAGCGGCTTCGCCGTGATGATGTTGACCGTCGCGCCGATACCACCCGTCGGGAGGCCGGCTTTAGCTGTCTTGTAGATCTCGACCGCGCTGACGCCTTCGGTGGCAAGGTCGGAGAATTCGAACGAACGGCTGCCGGCCGTGGGCATCTGGCGTCCGTTCAGCGTGACCAGGTTGAACTCCGGACCCATGCCGCGGACGGTGATCTGCGAACCCTCGTTATTCGAGCGGTTGATCGATACACCCGTGATTCGCGAGAGCGATTCCGCGAGGTTCTGGTCCGGGAATTTGCCGATGTCTTCGGCCGTGATTGCGTCGGTGACGCCCTTGGCAGCGCGCTTTCTGTCCATCGACTGCATCAGGCTACTGCGGTAGCCGGTGGTGATGATCTCCTCGATCACCTCCTCGCTATCGTCAACTCCCTGTGCGAGCGTGATGGGCGCAGCCGTCAGGCCAAGCGCCATGGCGACACTACTCGCCAAGACGTTCTTTTTAAACGTATTATCGTGCATTTCAAGCCCCCGCAGCTTGCGGTTTTCTGATTTTCTAAGGCCACTTGCTGGCCCTACCCCGTGGACTTCCCAGCAGGTGAGAAGTGCCCCCTAATAATTATTGTCACGCTACCCTTGAGGGTTTCGTAGCGGTGAGTTTCATGTAAAATGACAACGCTGTCAACAAAACATTAACTCATACTGGCAGCAGAACAAAAATGACGGGGTGTGCGGTAAAACGCGCTAGAACAATCTGGGAACGCGCCACGCAGCGCGTTAATCATGGGGGGAATCGACGTTGGCTCTCAACGTGGATCCATCACGAATTCGTGCCGCCTGGATCGGGCGAATTAGCGGTTGCCTGCTGGGTAAACCGATCGAGGTGCTCTCGTTCAGGGAGGGGCCTGACGGTGTCGAAGACTATCTTCGCCGCACGGATGCACTCCCGTTGCGTGATTACATCCCTCTGGAGATTGGTTCACTGGTTGACGAGCGCGGTCGCGACTGCTGCCGCGGTGCCTTCAATCGTGCGGAACCTGACGACGACATCAATTACACGTTGCTCGCGCTGGTGATGCTCGAGCAACACGGTCTCGCCCTGTCGGTGGCCGACGTTGCGAGGACCTGGCTGAACCGGCTACCGGCCGGCGCTACCTGGACCGCGGAACGATCCGCCTACCAGGTCCTGCTGAATGAAATGGATCCCGAGTTCGTCAACGGCGACGACGCTGGCTTCGACCTCGGACAATGCTCGGACAACGAGTTCAACGAGTGGATTGGCGCGCAGATCCGCGTCGATCTTTACGGCTGGGTATGCCCGGGACAGCCTGAGCTCGCCGCGCGTCTCGCGAGGACCGATGCATCACTCTCTCACCGGGGCGAAGCTCTTCACTGTGCGGCCTTTGTCGCCGCGCTGGGCGCCGCGCTGGCTGTCTCAGACAACGTGGACAGCGCCGTCGATGTCGCCTGCGGCGAGATTCCGGCGGAATCACGAGCCATGGAGGCCGTATCCTTCGCTCGCTCGGTCGCGGGTCGGCCTGACGCCGTCAAACTCTTGCACGAGCGCTACAGAGATCTGTCGCCCGTGCATTCTCTGAATAACCTCGCGCTGGTAGTCTGGGCGATCACGTCGGCAGACGGCGATTTCAGCCGTGCGGTTGGAGACGTTGTCGCCGCTGGCTGGGATACGGACTGCAATGGCGCTACCGTTGGCGGCCTTTACGGTATCGCCGGCGTCGACATACCCGAGCACTGGTCGGCGCCCTGGCAGGGGCGGGTCGCCTTCAGCATGGCCGGCACCAGCGAGATCCCGCTGACCGAGCTGGTAGAACGCACCGTCACTGTCGCCAACAGCCTGGAGCACGAACACAATGTTCATTAGAAAGCGTTTGATGGCCGCTCTGGCCGCGTTCGTCGTTTCGCCTGTTGCGACGGCGGGCGAAGCCACCCATCACCCGGATCGGAGCCGGTATCTCGCACCGCATGCCGAGGCGGCTCCGGTCATCGACGGTAGAGGCGGCGAACATCACTACAATCACAATGCGTTCGCCTATCACATGTCACTCGACAACCGGGCGATCGACATCGGCGCGGACAGACAGGCCCGCGACTACTCTCATCACGTCGAGAGCCGTTGGCGCCAGCACGAAGACAAGCTGATCTGGGAAGTCGCTATCGATATCTACACCGATGAGTATGTCGATAGCTCTGACGAGAACACACCCGTTAGGCTCACGGCCGGCAAGGTCATGGGACTGATGGTCGCGTATTGCGACAACGACCGTTCGGGGCTCCGCGAAAACTTCGTGGGCTCCGAGATCACTTACGAAGGCAAGACCGACCAGAGCTGTATCGATGCGGGCCTGTTCGGTAAGTTGGTACTCGATGACTAATACAGCACAGCAAGAGCAGGCGGCCATTGGCGTCGCAACAGACCGGGCCGTGTCCGGGGAATTCGTAGACTTCGATGGCGAGCGCTACTACGCGATCCACAACGTGGACCGCATGCCGCCGTTTTTCATCAGCCTGATCTCCAACGACGATCACTGGCTGTTTGCGTCATCGACGGGCGGACTGACGGCGGGGCGCGTTTCGCCGGAGACGGCGCTGTTCCCGTACATCACCGTCGACAACATTCATCACAGCCTGCATCACACGGGACCGAAGACGATCGTCAAGCTGTCGACCGACACCGCGGTCAGGCTCTGGGAGCCGTTCAACACCGAGCAGAACGCGTTATTCGACACGACGCGAAACATCTACAAGAACACGCTCGGCAACAAGCTGTGCTTCGAGGAGATCAACCACGATCTGGGCGTGGCGTTCCGTTACAGCTGGCTGACCAGCGACGACTACGGGATTGTGCGAAGCGCGGAGCTTCAGAACCTCGGCGGGTCCGGCGTGACGCTCGAGCTGCTCGACGGCATGCAGAACATCCTGCCGGCGGGCACGCCGAGATTCACGCAGACGAACTCGAGCAACCTGGTCGATGCCTACAAATGGACAGAGCTGGATGAGGGAACGGGCCTCGGGGTCTTCTCGCTGTACTCGGGCATCACAGACAAGGCCGAGCCCTGCGAGTCACTGAAGGCGACAACCGTCTTTTGCCTCGGGCTTTCTGTCAGCACGCACTTGTTGTCGACCATTCAGCTGCAGACCTTCCTCGAGGGAGGGCGCATACAGACAGAGACGCACAAGCGCGGCATTCGCGGGTCCTACTTCGTCAACGCGTCGGCAACACTGGGCGCCGGCGAGTCCCTTGCCTGGCACTTTGTCGCAAACCTTGAACAGTCGCAGGCAGACATTGTCGCGATCAGGAACCAGCTCCGGAATCCTGATGCAATACTCGACGAGCTGAAGGCGTCCATCGATCGCGGCTCGGACAAGCTCGCGCGCATCATGGCGGGTAGCGATGCATTCCAGACAACGGCCGAAGAAAACGTGTCGGCGCACCACTACGCCAACGTGCTGTTTAACGTGCTGCGCGGCGGCATTTTCAATGACCAGTATTTCGTCCCGTCGAAAGACTTCAGGCGCACGGTCAGGCGCTTCAATGCACCGGTTTACACCGCCAACGAGAACTTCCTGAAGTCGCTGCCGGACCGGCTCCGATTCTCTGAGCTCTTGAAAGTCGTCAGGGACAACGGCGACAAGCAGCTCGAGCGGCTGGCGCAGGAGTACCTGCCCATTACGTTCGGCCGGCGCCACGGCGATCCGAGCCGCCCGTGGAACCAGTTTGCGATCAACCTGAAGGATGAGGACGGCAACGAGCTACTGTCCTACGAAGGCAACTGGCGTGACATCTTCCAGAACTGGGAGGCGCTGACGCTCAGCTATCCGGAGTTCGTCGACAACATCATCGCGAAGTTCGTCAATGCGTCGACGATGGACGGCTACAACCCGTATCGCATCACGAAAGAAGGCATCGACTGGGAGGTCGAGGAGCCGGACAACCCGTGGAGCTACATCGGATACTGGGGCGACCACCAGATCATCTACCTGTTGAAACTGCTGGAGCTGTCCAGCGAGTTCGAGCCGGCCAAGCTGCAGAGCCTGCTGCGCGAACCGATCTTCTGCTACGCCAACGTGCCCTATCTGATCACGACCTTCGACAAGCTCCTCGAAGACCCGAAGAACACGGTCTCGTTTGACGACCCGCTCGCCGAACTGATCGAGCATCGTCTCACGACGATCGGCGCCGACGGCAAGCTGGTGCTGACCGAGGACGAGCAGGTTTACCAGGTCAATCTGCTGGAGAAGCTGCTGGTTCCGCTGTTGAGCAAGCTCGGCAACCTCGTTGTCGACGGCGGTATCTGGATGAACACGCAGCGCCCCGAGTGGAACGACGCCAACAACGCGCTGGTCGGAAACGGCCTGTCAATGGTGACGCTGTGCTACATGCGCCGCTATGTCCAGTTCATGACGGATCTGCTGGCTGATGAGACGGAGGACTTCGCGATCTCCAACGAAGTCGCCAACTGGCTGAAAGACACCGCCGCCGCGCTGAAGCTCCTGTCAGACGAAGTGTCGGGCGATGAGCCGACGAGTGAAGCGCTGCGGCACAAGGTGCTCGTCGAACTCGGCGAGGCCTCCAGTCGCTTCCGCGAAGCCGTTTACAAGGACCACCGTTTCTCCGGGCAGGAAACGCAATCGATCGGCTCGGTCCGCGACCTGCTGGCCGACGCGTTGCCGATTATCGACAAGAGCATCCGCACAAATCGCCGGGACGACGGGCTGTACCACGCCTACAACCTGCTCGGCCATACGGAGTCCGGTATCAGCGTCGAGACGCTGTACCCGATGCTCGAGGGGCAGGTCGGGATCTTAAGCTCCGGCGCGCTGAACGCTGCGCAGGCCGTCGAGGTCGTCGAGGCCCTGTTCGAGAGCAGCGTTTTCCGCGCCGACCAGAAGAGCTTTATGCTGTACCCCGACAGGGAGCTGCCGAGCTTTCTCGAGAAGAACCGGATACCGGAAGAGAGTGTGCAGGCATCCGCGTTGCTGGCTGCGATGTCCAAAGCCGGAGACGGTCGGCTTGTCCTTCGAGATGAAGACGGTCACTACCGCTTCAGCGCGGACCTCACCAACGTGTCGGACGTGAAGACCGCCCTCGAAGAGCTTCGCGAAGACTACGGCGCAGATGTCGACGGTGACTGGGACAGCATCTGCAACCTGTATGAAGAGATCTTCAATCACAAGGCCTTCACCGGACGCTCGGGAACGATGTTCGGCTTCGAGGGACTGGGCTCGATCTATTGGCACATGGTGTCGAAGCTGCTGCTGGCCGTGATGGAGAACTTCTTCGCGGCAATAGACGGCGGTGCCGATGATGGCGACGTGAAGAAGCTTGCCGAGCTGTACTACCGCGTGCGCGAGGGCATCGGCTTCAACAAGACGCCAGCGGAGTACGGCGCGTTCCCGACGGATCCCTACTCACACACGCCCAAACACTCCGGCGCACGGCAGCCCGGCATGACGGGACAGGTGAAGGAAGAGATGCTGTCGCGCTTCGGCGAGCTCGGTGTCCGGGTCAGCGACGGCGCCGCTCGCTTCGAACCCAGCCTGTTACGGTCCCGGGAGTTCGTCAGCGAAGCACGCAGATTCGGCTACCTCGACGTCGACAACGAATGGCGATCGATCCAGGTGCCTGCCGGCGGGCTCGCGTTCAGCTGGTGCCAGGTGCCCGTCGTCTACTTGCTGGACGACGCCGCACCAAAAGGACTGGTCGTTACACTGAAGGACGGCTCCGAGGAACACGCCGACACAACGACGCTGAGTCGTGAGCAGAGCAGGAAGCTTTTTTGTCGCAGCGGTGAGATCATAAAGATCACCGTCCGCATTTCCCAAGACATGATTTTGAACTAAGCAGGAAGACCCTGGTGTCCAACTATTACAAGAAGAAACTCTCCCTCTCGGGAATTGATATCTCGAACTACTCGACCGAAGACCTGAAGGAGCTGGTTCGCAAGATCCTCGAGGACGGCATTAGTGGCATTTGTTTCAGCCCCTATGTTGAGGGCCAGAAGCCCGGTAGCCAGGTCACCGAGGAGCAGATCCGCGAACGCCTGGATATTGTTGCGCCCCACGTACGCGGCATTCGGACGTTCTCGTGCCGGGAAGGACACGAACTGATTCCCGCCATCGCGAAAGAGAAAAACCTGAAGACGATGGTCGGCGTCTGGCTGGACGATGAACTCGACAAGAACGAGGAAGACCTGCAGAACGGCATCGCGCTCGCAAAGGAAGGGCTCGTCGACATCCTCGCGATCGGCAATGAGGTCCTTCTGCGCGGCGACCTGACGGAAGACCAGCTGATCGACTACCTCGAGCGAGCCAAGGCGGCGGTTCCGGATGTCGATGTCGGCTATGTGGATGCGTACTTCGAGTTCAACGATCACCCGCGCATCAGCGATACCTGCGACGTCATCCTGGCAAACTGTTATCCGTTCTGGGAAGGCTGCCCCGCCGAGCACGCGCTCCTGTACATGAAAGAGATGTACCGCAGGGCTCAGTGGGCGGCGAAGGGCAAGCCCGTCATCATCAGCGAGACCGGCTGGCCGAACATCGGCACCGCGGAGGGCGCTTCTGTCCCCAGCTTTGAGAACGCCATCAAGTACTTCATTGACACCTGCCGCTGGGCAGAGGAAGACGGGATCGAGGTCTACTACTTCTCAGCCTTCGACGAAGCGTGGAAAGTGGCCGCAGAGGGCGACGTGGGCGCCTACTGGGGCATCTGGGACAAGGACGGCGTTCCGAAATACTTCTGACGCCATCGAGTGCTGCAGCCAGCAACGTTAGTCTAATGGACGACACGCTGCCGGAGCAGCTTTAATAAAGACAACGGCCGCACCGCCACCGGGAACAATCGGGACGAGTGACGATATGAGACACAACCTGAAAGCCACGATTAATGATGTCGCCAATCTTGCCGGCGTGTCGATCAAGACAGTCTCTCGCGTCGTCAACAATGAACCGAATGTCCGCCGCGATACGCGTGACCGGGTTGAGCGCGCGATAGCGGACCTGAGCTACCGCCCGAACGTATCCGCCAGGAACCTCGCCAGCAACAGGGCGAGACTGATCGTGCTGGTCTACGATGACCCGGCTGCCTATGAGGCTCCCAGTTCCGGCTACGTGACCAAGATGCAGGAAGGCGCGTTGCGCGCCTGCAAGGAGGCCGGCTACGAACTGCTTATCCAGCCGTGCAACTACCGAGAGCGAGGCCTGTCGGACCAGCTCCGGAAACTGGTGGAGTATACGAGACCGTCTGGCGTAGTCATCGCCGCGCCGCTGTCGAACATGCCGAGAATCGTCAAGGCGATCGAGGAGTCCGGCGTTCCATTCGTCACCGTATCGCGCGGGCAGAAAAGCCGTCGTCACTTCTCGGTCGCCACGAATGACCGGGAGATCAGCAAGGACATGACCTTGCATCTCGTTTCAGAGGGCCACAAGCGAATCGCGTTTATCTGCGGTGACCCGGAACATGCTGCGGTCGCCAACCGCTTCGATGGTTACAAGGACGGACTCGAACAAGCCGGCATCAGGTTCGCATCGAAGTACGTCTGCAAGGGCGACAACTCCATTGGTTCCGGGGAAAAAGCGGCCGGCAAGCTGCTGGACCTGGCCAAACCGCCGACGGCGGTGTTTGCGGCTAACGATGACATGGCCGCCGGCGTCATGCGCGCGGCCGCCAAGCGGGGGCTGACCGTGCCTGATGACCTGTCGGTCGCGGGTTGTGACGATATTTCGCTGGCCCGCCAGGTCTACCCGGCCTTGACGACAATACGCCAACCGTTCGCCGAGATGGTCCAGGCAGCGACATCGGCGCTGATAGAGAAGAGACTGCCGCCGGGTCAGCTGGAACTCGTTCCCGGCAGCCTGTCGGTTCGGGGCAGTACAGGGCCGGCGCCGAAGTCCTGAGCACTGCCTGCGCCCGCGCGTGTGGTGACTCCTTAAAGAACGACCATCAGCTTCCCGGTGTTGCCGCCGGTAAACAGCAGGTTGATTCCTTCGATAGCACTGGTCAGCCCTTCCAGTTTGTGCGCCCGGTATTTGAGCTTGCCCGCCTTGTAGTAGTCCGTCAGCGCCGCGGTCATCTTCGGGATGTTGTCATAGTGATCCGGAATGGCGAAACCCTGGATCGTTAAACGCTTTCTGATGATGTTAATCCAGTTCGGACCCGGCGCCGGTCGGTCGGTGTTGTAATCTGCGATCATGCCGCAGACGATGATGCGCCCGTGCGCATTCATGCGATTGAACACCGCATGCTGTACCGGCCCGCCGGTATTTTCGAAATACAGGTCAATGCCATCGGGCGTCGCCTCGACGAGTTGCTTCCTCATCGAATCCGACTTGTAGTTGATCGCCTTGTCGAATCCCAACTCATCCTCTAACCAGCGACACTTGTCATCGGTGCCCGCCGTGCCGACGACACGCAGGCCCTCCGCCTTGGCGATCTGACCGACCATCGAGCCGACGGAACCCGCTGCACCCGATACGACGAGCGTCTCGCCCGCCTTCGGTTTACCGATCTCGATGAGCCCCTGGTAGGCCGTCATGCCCGGTAAAGTCAGCACGCAGAGAACGGCCTCTTCGCTAATGCCGGGCGGTAAGGTTTGCAGGCCCTGGCCATCGCTGACCGCGTACTCGGACCAGCCCAGCATGCCCCAGACACGATCACCGACCTTCAACGTAGCGTGCTTCGATTCGACGACTTCGCCGCAGCCGCCGGAACGCATGATCTCGCCGAGCTCGACCGGCGGAATGTAGCTGTTCCTGTCCTCGGTCATCCATCCCTTCATCGCCGGGTCGAGCGACATGTGGGTCTGGCGGATCAGCACCTGACCGTCCTCGAGCTCGGGCGTTTCCAGTGTGACCGTTTCGAAGATGTCGGGCGTGATCGTCAGGCCGGGTCGTTTGACCAGCTTAATCGCTGTGTACTGCATGCTTGTTCCTTTCGCTGTTGGGCTGGCCTTGTGGCCGATGGTGAGAGTGTATCGCTCGGGAGCGGCGCTAACCGAACTTTGTCGCAGCGCATCGCTAGCCTATCCAGCAAAGCATCACTAGCCGGGCGAGCGCGGCTCGACGTTATACTCGAGGACGAGAAAGTCCGCTTTCTTGAAGAAGAGGAACCGCCGGCGCTTGCACGGCCGCAAGCTCACTCTCGCTCGCTGCCCGACGCCGATATTGCTGAACCCGGCCGTATCCTGGCGAGTCGCCACACAGGCATACTCGGCGCCGTCGTCTGAGTGGAGCTTAAAAAAGACGTCATCGTCGGTTCCACCGAGCGAGCCCATGTCGCCGACAATTGTGTCTGCGCCTGGCGGCGCGACGGACTGGGCAGCCGGGGGCGCCGTCGAAGCGCTTTTCAGATAGTCGGGCAGCACCCCGATAGCCTCTGAATGCTCCTCGCGGGGCGTTAAGCAGTCATATTCGACGAAGAACCGATCGGCCTTGAGTCGCGAAACAAAATCGTCGAGGAACTCCGGCAGGCTGCTGGCCAGCACGCGGTGGCTGCAGGCCTCCGGATACACTTCTATGACCTGGCCAACCGCGCCGCCCGGCGCCGGATCGAGGTCGATGTAACGATGCACATCGCCATTCGATGATGACAGCGGAATCCACTGCACTGAAAACGGATGAGGCTTTACCGGGCCCACTACGGATATGACGCTGTCCTCGATCGCCTCGCGCCAGCGAACGAAGTCGTCCAGCGGTTTCTCGTCAGCGAAGCCCTTGATCGTGTTGAAGTGGTTGAGGGCCTCGTCCAGCGGGAAGAACCAGTGGCCTTCATCGAAGACGCTGGGTATGTCAACGTCACTGCCATCGGATATTTGGTACAGCGCACGATGAGCGTCAGGCAAATCCAGGCCAATGGCCGCTGAGAACGCATCCAGATCAGCATCGCTCGCCGGCGGGCGCAATCCTTCGATGGCCTCGGGCTGGTGCTCCCCGAACCACGTCAGCAGGTCCTGCCACGTGTCCTGCAGTGTCGTCATTCCGAACTCCCCTCCAGGCCAGCCGGAGCGTTGACCTTGATCTGCCGGTCGGGCGTCTGGCCACTTATAGATAAGCCATTGATTCTGTTAGAGTATCAGCTTGACCTCGACATGCAAGGAGTGTTCATGCCCGCCAGCCGCGTGCTATTTGTCCTGACCGGTCACGACCGGCTTGGCGACGCCACCGATGCGTCTGCCGAGAAGACCGGTTTTCATCTCTACGAGGCCGCGAAACCGTGGGGCAAGCTGACGGACGCCGGATTCGACGTCGTCCTCGTGACACCCGAAGGCGGCCCTGCACCGATCGATCCGAGCTCGGCTGACTTCGGCAACGCGGACTGCCTGCGCTTCCTCGATGATCCGGACGTTGCGCGTGCGATCGAGCGCTCTCCTTCCCTGAACGACGTCAATGTCGACGACTTTGACGCGATCTACTTCCCGGGCGGCCACGGCACGATGTGGGACCTGCCAACCAGTGCTTCGGTCAGTTCCGCGGTCGCGGCCATGCATGAACGCGGCAAGGTCATCGCCGCCGTGTGTCACGGCCCGGCAGCGCTGGTGAATGCCCGGCGGTCGGATGGCGGCTGGCTGGTCGACGGCAAGACCGTGTCGGCGTTCAGCGATGAAGAAGAGCGCGCAACGGGCAAGGACATGCTGATGCCGTTCGCGCTGGCATCGATGCTCGAGGAGCGCGGCGCAACGCTCAACATCGCGCCCGACTTCGAAGCCTGCGTCTCGGTGGACGGCCAGCTGGTCACGGGCCAGAACCCGGCGTCGGCCGACGGTGTCGCCGACGCGATCCGTCAACTCGTCGAAAAGCGATCGGCGGCCGCGTAGATCAGGTACGTCTCCCACCCAGGGACAGGAGCCGCTGCATCCCGAACGATAGAGGGACAGCAACGAGGCAGGCGAACAAGGGCGTCGTCGCCCAGGCGGACGCGCCGGCCGTCAGCAGGAACTGGACGCCTGCGAGCAGGCCGATACCGAGGCCTGCGTTGACACGCACGGCGATCAACTTGTCTGGTCGTACGTCGCACACCGACACCGGGTGCCTTGTGTTTGCCATCACGAGAGAGCAGGCAATGGTGATTGCCGCAAATCCCGCCCACAGCTCGTAGGACTGGTCCGTCGACACGATGCTGTCGATACCGAGCCAGGAAAACGCGCCTGCGCAGACACCCGCAGCGACGTAGTGAAGTTTCGCGCCGTTCGGCAACAGCGCGTCTGCGATGAACGCCAGCCCAGCGACGATTAGCAGCAGCGGCAGGTCCATCGAATACGCCGCGAATACGGAAAGGCCCAACACCGATACGGTATCGAATGGCCTCGCTGACAGGCCGGTCGATTGATTCACGATACGAACGAGGAACAGCACCGCGAACCCGAGCAGTACCGAGCTCGGGCCCAGAAACAGGCTGACCGGCCACGCAATGAACAGTGCAAGGAACGCGGCCGCATCGTCATCGGGCGCGAGTTCCCGGGTCAGCGCCCAGGACACGAAACCGACGAGCAGCGCATTGATCGCCGCGGCCGCGGGGCTCAATGCGATGACGTCCGCCGTGGCGAGCGCGGCGCTGGCCACCACGAGCATCGGCAGGGCCAGCAGCAAAGCCCGGTTGGTCGGATACGCCGGGTCTACCGGACGTGCGATGGACGTGAAACGGTAGACGCCCCTCAGACTTTCGCGATCAGCAGGCATCGCCCGGGCCCGGATCGCTTACGCGCCAATGATGACGAAAACGGCAATGCCAAGCAGGACCAGCGCAGCGGTGAAAGGAAAGAGAATGCGACGCACGCCGGGGCGCTTGAAAACTTTCTGGAATGGAATAGGCATTGTTCTTCCTGTTGTCGTTAATCCCAATGGCGGCTCGAATCGCGCGCTACTGCGTTCACTACGAGGCCAGACGTTTATTTGAGATTGTCTCACCAAAAAGCCGCGCGGACGCAGATCGATACCTTTGGAAACATGCACAGCTCGACAACACTTTTGAGCTACGCAGTCACACTAATTTTTGCACGACCTTTCCTGTTGGCACTTCGGACACCAGTACGTGCCGCGGTGATGTCGGCCCAGCCGCTGGGTTCGAATGCGCGTTAGGCAGCGGTGGCAGGGCTTGCCGTGACGGTTGTAAACCCACAGGCGCCCGGCCTTGTCGTTCTCGAATCGGGTGACACGCTTCCCACCGCCCAGGTTCTTCTTCAGGAGATCCGCAGCGAGCTCGAAGCATGCCTCCAACTCCTCGTCGGACACCTGGCCCAGGGTCAGCGCCGGCGACAGCGAGCGGATGAACAGCACCTCTGACTTGTAAACATTACCGATGCCACTCGCGACACGCTGATCGAGCAGCACGTCGGCCAGCAGCGTGTCGCCGTCGCAGATCTCACGTGCCCGCTCGACAATCCTTACCGGTTCGATGTCATCGGCAATGAGGTCGGGACCTAAGCGAGTCTTTGTGATGGCGCGACGCACGCTCGGCGTCCTGATCAGCTCGACCTCCTTCGCGTTGAAACACACGTAGTCCTCGCCGTTGACCCTGAGTCTCAGCGAAGCGCGGTTGCGTGGCTTTTTCCATTCCTCACTCGGCGCATAGCGATGCCAGGAACCGTACATTCCGAGATGACTGCGTATCGCGAGGCCGTTGTCGAGTTCGAAGAACAGGTGTTTGCCGCGCGCGACGACGCCCTGGATCCGCGCAGCGACGCAGCGACCGGCCGCGCTGGTATCGGCCATGCGTACTTCCTCGATAACGTGATCAGACAAGCGCGGCGCTAGGTAGTTGGCGACCTTGTGAATCGTGTCTCCCTCAGGCACGACCGGCTCCGGCAGCACTGAACGGCTGAATGTCGATCAGTCCGCGATAATCGGCCACGAAACCCGCCGCCTTGAACACCTCGGCAAGCGGCGACGACAGCACGGGCTCGCCGTCCAGCTTCTCGATCACCAGGGCGCTTCGCTTACCCCTCATCGGCACGCGTCGAAGCGCTTCGACCGCCGCCTGGAGCGCCGCATCTTCATCGTTTAGCGTCGACGGGAACGTAATCAGCGCGCGTCCTCGACTGCCGACATACAGAATCGGCCGCCCGTGTGCGATCAGAACCCACGCGCCGGCGACGCGTCTCGGCTTCGCCCGCTCCTCGTTCGCTGCCATCGGCCAGGGCAAGGTCGCGCCGAAGGGGTTCGCCGGATCCATGGCCGGGATCACCGCAACATCATCCGCGGACAATCGCGACTCCCGGTCTTCAGACACATCCTTACAGTCGCGCAGCCGATCAATTGCGCCTGCGTAGGCGAACTGCGCGCCGTCGAGACCCTCGACAAAGTAGCCGCGCTTGACCCGCCCCTGTTCCTCCATCTCGCGAAGCACCTTGTAGATAGCGCCAAAGCCCGAGCCCTCTGCGCTGCGACGGCTGACGATGCCGTAGCGATCGAGCAGCAATCGCGTCCTCGCGACGGCTTTTTGCGTCGGACTGAGATCCCGCTTTGCCAGGCTCTCAACCAGCGACCAGCGACCGCCGGCGACCACCGTGCCGGCTCGTCCGCGTCGGGGCGTCGACGTCGACAGGCTGCGCAGCGGTGCGAAGGTATCGTTGGTGATCTGGCCGGCCCAGACCAGCCGCCACAATGCGTCGCGGATCTCCCTGGTCGATGCGTCAGCGACCTTGTCCCGGACATGGTCTTCTATTTCGATCGCGAAAGACGCGCCGCTGGTCGCGAGGCGATCGAGGATGGCCTGTTCGCAGTCGTCATCGGTTTCAAAGTCCTCGACGCTCAGAAGGTCACGAACCTGCTCGCGCAGATACAGGGAGATGCGCCCGTCCTTCGCGCCGGCGGCGCCGCGGCCGACCCAGACGACCTCACCCGATGCAGCCATCATGTCGAGCGCGTCGAGACGAAAGTCGGCCACGCGCGACGGCAGGATCGACGTCGACAATAGCGACCAGGGCATCGGGTAGTCCTGCAGCTGCGCCACGACTTCTTTCAGCCGCTCGGGCCCTCGGCGCCCATCGCCAATGCCGTGCCATTGCGGCAGGAAAAGAGCGTAGGCCGATGCATCCACCGCGGCGACCTCGTCGCGCAGCTCAGCCAGGTTGCGCCGCTTCAGGCGTCGTAAGACCTCGGCATCGCACCAGTCGAGCTCGGCGCCACCCGGCCGAATCTCTCCGCGGACGAGTACGCCGCGCTGTTCCAGCAGTTCGAGCGTGGGCTCGACCTGCGCGACACGCAGGTCGTAGCGCGTCGCAAGATTGCGGGACAGGAACGGGCCTCGATGGCGTGCAAACCGGCGCGCGATTTCTGTAAGCCCGCCGTCGACCTTCTCGAGGAAGCTGTCGGGCAGCCCGGTCGGCGGCACGGCGCCGAGCGCATCCCGATACAGCCCGGCATCCTCGGCAGCAATCCATCGCTCCTCGCCGGCGATCTGCACGCGAGCCGCACGGCGCTGTACCTCCAGCGCCTCCAGCCAGGCATCAAATTCACCGTCGGCACGAAGCGCGAGCTCATCGGCGTTCAGGTCACCCAGCCGCCGCAGTACGTCGTGCAGGTCGTCGACGTCCGTTGCGCGACGTTCATCGGCGATGAACTGCAGTTCGTCCTCGAGCGTCGCCAGCACATCGGCATCGATCAGGTCGCGCAGCTCCGCCTGGCCGAGCAGCTCACCGAGCAGCGCTCGATCAAGCGTCAGCGCCTGTGCCTTGCGTTCGGCCAGCGGCGCGTCCTGTTCGTACAGGTAGGCGGCGACGTAGGCGAAGACCAGCGAACGGGAGAACGGCGACGCCGATCGCGTCTCTACGTTATCGACCGCAATATTGCGTTTCCGGATGTCGTCGAGCAGCTGCTTCAGCCCCGGCAGGTCGAAGACATCCGCGAGCGCCTGTCGATAGGTCTCGATGACGATCGGGAAGTTCGGGTAACGCTGGACGGTCGCGAGCAAGTTCTGCGCCTTCAGGCGCTGCGCCCACAGCGGCGAGCGCTGGCCGGGCCGCCGCCTTCTTAAGAGCAGTGAGCGAACCGCGTTCTCGCGGAACAGGCCCGCGAACATCGATGTGCTGGCAAGCTGCTCGGTCACGAGTTCTTCGAGCTCATCCGGGTCCGGAATCAGCAGGTCGATGTCCGGCAGCTCCTCCGTGTCGGCGAAACGCAGCACGATGCCGTCATCGGTGTACATCACCTGGATCTCATAGCCTGAGGCACTGGTCAGCAGTCGCTGTAGCGCCATTGCCCAGGGTGCATGAATGCGCGCGCCGAAGGGTGTCAGGATGCAGATACGCCAGTCGCCCAGCTCATCACGAAATCGCTCGATCGTGATCGCGCGATCGGTCGGCAGCGTGCCCGTCTCGCGTCGCTGCTCACCGATGTACGCAGCAAGATTCTGCGCAGCGAAGGCATCCAGCGTCGTGTGTTCGAGCAGCCAGTCAGTCGCCTTGCTCTCGCCAAAGCGGCCGACCTTTCTAAGGAATGCGCCGATCGCGCGACCGAGCTCGATCGGTCGCCCGGGACCGTCGCCCCTCCAGAACGGCAACCGGCCGGGTTCGCCGGGGGCCGGCGACACGATGACGCGATCCCGCGAGATCGTCTCGACACGCCACGTACTCGCGCCGAGCGTGACGTTGTCGCCCGGTCGCGTCTCGTAGACCATCTCCTCGTCGAGTTCCCCGACGCGCGGGCCACCCTCGCCAAGGTGCACACCGAACGCACCTCGGTCAGGAATGGTCCCGGCGTTCATGCGCGTGACCAGTTCGGCGCCGCGACGGGGCGACAGCCTGTCCTCCGCACGATCCCAGGACAAGAGCGGTTTCAGGTCGGCGAAGTCCGTCGACGGGTAACGCCCGGACAGCATGTCGAGCACGGCCTCGAGCGCATCGCGCGACAGGTCCCGGTACGACCAGCAGCGTTTTACCAGCGCTTCGACCTCGTCGACGGTATGCGGCCGACTGCAGCACAGTGCGACGATCTGCTGGGACAGCACGTCGAGGACGTTGTTCGGTATCGCGATCGCGTCGATGTCGGCCGAGCACATGCGCTCGGCAACCACGGCGGACTCGAGCAGGTCGCCGCGGAACTTCGGATAGATGCGACCCACACTGACTTCTTTGACGCCGTGACCTGCCCGGCCGACGCGCTGCAGACCGCGAGCAACGGAGCCGGGCGATTCGACGAGCAGGACGAGGTCGACCGTGCCCATGTCGATGCCGAGCTCCAGTGAACTCGTCGCGACGATGCCGCGAATGTCGCCGCGCTTCAGTCCCTCCTCGATCTCGGCGCGCTTCGAATGCGAGATGCTGCCGTGGTGCGCTCGCACGAGCTCTTCGTCCGCCAATTCATTCAGCTTGTGCGCCAGGCGCTCGCACAGCCCTCGGCTGTTGACGAAGATAATGGTCGACCGGTTGCCCTGGATGGCCTCGAGCAACTCCGGGTAAATCGACGGCCAGATGCCACGTTCGTTTTGCGGCCTTCCGATTTCGCGTGAATACAGTTCCCCGAGTATCGACCCACCCTCGCTTTCCTTTCGTTCAGGCTGAGGCGGATTCTGCATGTCCGGAACCGGCACCGTGACGGACAGGTCGATCAGCGGCTTCGCGGAGCAGTCGACGATGTCGACGTCCCGGTCGCCGCCGAGGAAACGGGCCACGGACTCGAGGGGTCGCACCGTCGCCGACAGCCCGATGCGCTGCGGATCCGATTCGCAGATTGCCGCCAGCCGCTCGAGCGACAACGCCAGGTGCGTGCCGCGCTTGCTGGGCGCGACCGCGTGAATCTCATCGACGATGATCGTCTCGACGGTCTTGAGCGTTTCCGCCGCCTTCGAGCCCAGCATCAGGAACAGCGACTCCGGCGTCGTGACCAGGATCTCGGACGGCTCCTTGATCATTCGTTGTCGTTCGCGCTGTGGCGTATCGCCAGTACGAATCGCGACGCTCGCCTCGCGGAAGTCGAGGCCTAAACGTTCCGCCGTGCGGGTGATGCCGACCAGCGGTGCTCGAAGGTTACGTTCGATGTCATAGACGAGGGCCTTCAGTGGCGAAATGTAGAGGACGCGTACCCCGCGGACTTTGTCGCTGCTGCCGATGCGATCGATGCCGGCGAGGAAGGCCGCGAGGGTTTTGCCGCTGCCGGTCGGCGCGACGAGCAGCGAATGGCGGCCGCGCGTGATCTTCTTCCAGCCACGCGACTGTACCGTCGTCGGGGCGTCGAAGTTATCGTTGAACCAAGCTTGGGTGGCCTCGTGAAACACGGACTAGCGCCTCGCCTCATCGAACAGCTGCCGCACCGTGTCGATCGTATCGGCCTCGGCGGCCGGCTTGTCGGATCGGTAACGCTTCACGCGGGCGAAGCGCAGCGCCATACCGACCGGGTATTGCTGGCTCTCCTGGATATCGTTGACGGCGATCTCGACGACCAGCTCGGGTCTGACGTGCACGACGTTGTCCTCGCGCCCAAGCTCTCGATCGAGCAGTGCCCTGGTCTGGTCAGCGAGCATCTTGTCGGTCAACCCCTTGAAGGTCTTGCCGAGCATAACGAAAGTGCCATCGTCCGGGTTTCTCGCGCCGAGGTGCAGGTTCGACAGCCAGCCCTTGCGGCGGCCGCTGCCCCATTCTGCCGCGAGCACGACGAGATCCAGCGTGTGCGCCTGCTTGATCTTGAGCCAGTCCGAGCCTCGATTGCCGGCGGCGTACAGGCTGTCGGGCGCCTTCGCCATGATGCCTTCATGCCCCTGTTCCAGCGCTGCGGCGAGGAACCGATTCGCCTCCGCCACGCTGTCGGTCTTTAGCTGCGGCACCAGCGACGCTGCGTCCGCAATGCCGGCTAGAGCAGCGGAACGCTCATCGAAGCTCCGGTCGATCAACTCCCCACCGTCGAGATACAGGCAGTCGAAGTGCAGTCCGGACAGGGGCAACTTGCCGCGCATCTCGTCGACATTACTGCTGCGGCCGAAGCGGCGCATCGTGATCTGGAACGGCAGCGGCCGGTCGTCTTTGCCGAACGCGATCGCCTCGCCGTCGAGGATGAACTCGCGAGCCGGCATCGCCAGCGCCGCCTCGGTGATCTCCGGCAGCCGCGCCGTCACGTCATGCAGCTGGCGCGTAAAGATACGCACATCGGAGCCTGACCGATGGACCTGGATGCGAGCGCCGTCGAGCTTGTACTGCAGTGCGGCCTCGCCGAGCCCGTCCATCGCCTCTGCCAGGGTATCGCTGGGTTGCGCGAGCATCGGCCGGACCGGACTCAAGACGTGCAGGCGAAACGCCTGCAAGCCGGGCAGGCCGTCGACGAGCGCCGCCTCGGCGACCGGTGCCGGGTCGGCCGCGAGCATCACGGCGCGACGAATCGCATCGGCCGGCAGCCCGGACGCCTCTGCGATACCTTCGATCAGCACGCCTTCGAGTGCGCCCTGTCGGACCTCGCCGAGGACGAGGCCTGCGAGAAAGCGCTGCTCATCGACGGTGACCTGCGACAGCAACTGGCCAAACGCGTCGGTCTTGGCCTGCTTCGATCCTGCGCCCTTCATGCTTGCTATGTCATCGAGTCGGCGATCGACGTCGCTCAAGGGTATGGCGCTGTTACCCGCCTCCGCGTTTTCCAGCGCGGCACTGACCATCGCCGGACCGAGCCCGATCCGCCCCTGCGGCATAACGCCGGCGAGGTAGTTAACGATCAGTCGCACCTCGCTGGTATCGGCCGCGCGCAGGCAGTCGCCTAAGAGGGCGCGCTTTTTCAGCCGGCTACGGGTTGCCGAGACCGCTGACGATACGTTGACGAGGTCGTTCAGATTCATAGCGATGGTGGATCGGGCCGCCGGGTTAATCGGGCCGGGCAGGCATTGTAGCGCGACTGGACCGATGCCGTCGGTCTGTCCGCACGGGGCGCACACCGACGAGACTTGCCGTCGCTCGGCGAGTCAGCGCAGCACGGTTTCTACGAAGTAGTTGAGATCCCGGCGCGCTGCAAGTTGAGCATCCCAGGGCTCAAAGCGGCGTGAATCGGCACCCCCCGCCTCGATTGAGAGCTGAGTTGATGTCGCGATCATGCGCAACACGTCGGGGGTGACCTCGTAGTAGGCCTCAACGGCGCTGGCAACGGGGCGGTGGAACGGTGGCCGGGTGAGGCCGGCCGAGTTCGAGGCCCAGCCGGAAAGGCTCAGCGACAAGGGCTCTCCGTCAGCAAACAACACTACGGATTCCAGCTGGTCACGATGACTCGCCGCGCTGTGTGTGGGCGACGTGCCCCAGCTGCCCAGCCAGACAAAGTAGCGATAGTGTCCGCTGCGATTGACCTCGAAGACGCCGAGTTGCATCAGTTGCCGGGCGTGCGCGCCATAGGCTGGCGTCGCATGTACGAACTGCATCGGTCTCGCAACGTTCGTCGTGGTGACGCCGGTATCCGGGTCGAGATGTTCAACAATGTTCGTGGGAGCGGTTGCGCAACCCGACTGCAATGCCACCACCGTCAGGATTGCTGAAATCCGACGGACTCGCGTTGATAGCGGCTTCCCTGTCATGCTCAAAAGAACACCTGGTAGCCAACGCTAAGGAAGTATGACTCGCGGTCCATGACCTGGGTTGCCATGTCACGCTGTGAATACTGCTTTCCCATTTCCAACTCGAGCCTGAACTTTCGACTGCCGCGGTATTGCATACGGAACCCGGGCGTCAGAACCCATTCGTCGCTGCCGTCTCTCTTCATCTCTCGGTAATCGACACGCAGTCGTGGGTTGATGCGCCAGGCGGAACCAAGCGGAATGCGGACGTCCAGATTGGTGCCGGACACAGACGCGCTTTCGGATTGCGAGCGCCGGAAGCCGAGCATATACAGATCGCCCTCGCGGAACAGGCTCGTACCGACAACGTTGGTCGAGTAGTAAGCGTAGTCGCTCGCCGGCAGCTCATCGACACCACCCGACGCCGGCGCAGCCTCGACGCTGGACCAGTTGGCATCGGCGTTGACCTGCCACATCGGCGACAACGCGTGCGATACACCGACCGTATACGCCGTGGTCAGCGGTGACCGATCGAGACTCAGCGACCGGATCTCCGACTCCGTCAGCAACACCTGGAGCTCCGAGAATGAGTCGACGGGTTGGCCAATCATCGCATTGCCGGCGCTCAGGAACGGGCTGTGCCGTAGATCAATCGACGCATGAACCGACGAACGCTCGAAGAACCGCCAGCTGCCCTGCAGGAATGCGCTCCCCAGTTCGTCGTATTCCGTGTCGTAGTCGATATGCCCCCACAGACTCGCCGTTGATCCGAAATAACGAAATTCGGTACCCACGGCCTGGCGGTCCAACATGCCGCTGATGTCCTGTCGCAGGATAAACGCACCGAACTCAAGGTTTTCCAGGACCGGTCCGAAATCGACACTGCCACCAACGAAACTGCGCTCCGAATCAACGCCGTCAGCGGACGTGGCAACCGGCAACCCCGCGACGGCGTTCACGACAAAGAGTTCCGAAGCCTGGTACGCCATGTGCAAGCCGTCGAAACGACCGAGGATGCCGCCATCGTGACGTGACTGACGACCGAGCCGCCCACGCAAACCAGTCTTTGCGTCGTCGATATCGATGTACGCGTAAGACACGCGGAGTTCGTCCGCCGACGCCTCCGCCCCTTCGAGAAAGTCGTTTCGGTAGCCCGCCGAAAGCCGGCTGCTGAAGTCAAAGCGTTTCCCACGTCGCCGCGCATCCACATTAATATCGGAATACAACGCCGACTGGCTTACGACCTCGTCTTCATCGTTGAGCTGGTTCGCATCTCTGCGGTAGTACTGTGACGCATAGATCTGCGTGCGCCAGGCGCTGGCACCCTTTGCCGCCTGCTGGTGTTTCGTCGCCGCTGCTGCCGCGCTGCTATCGCCGGCCCCGCGCCTGTCGACGGCCAGCAGTGTGGCCAGCCTCTGCCGAATACGCGGAGCGCTCTCGCTATCCGGATAAAGCGCAAGATAACGCTCGTACTCTGCCTTCGCATGCGCCTTCTGTCCGTTCTTCTCCCTGGCGAGCGCAAGATACTCCTGCGCCTCCTCATAGCGATCATGGCCCCTGACCCGCAGCACCTTGGTATAGATCTGCACGGCCTGGCTCAGTTCGTGCGCGATCATGCTCTTGCGCGCGGTCGCCATAAGTTCATCGACACGAGCGAGACCGATTGCAGGCAGTTCAGTATCCGTCGATGCTGCGAATTGCGGCGCAATGGTGGTCGCGGGCTCCGTACTGCGCCGCGAACGCTGTATCCAGGCATTCGGGTAACTCCCCTTCAACCTGGCGAGAAGTGCTTCGGCATCCTTTATCGTTTCGAACTCGCCGACACGCAGTCGGTACCAGACTTCCTCAGCAATTCGCACCTCGGTCTCGAAAATTCTGGCACCTGATAGAAGGTCGAATACCGGCCATTCAGACGCGTCATGCCGGCGTCGGCTCGATGACAAGTTGACCACGTACTTCTCCGGCTTTGAATCAGTGGTCGTGACGCGGCTCGCCGGCGCGCGGGCCGCCTGGTTTTCGAAGGTCCGCTCGCGTGCATCGCGGACGCGTATAATCAACTCGTCAGAGACGCCGGCGTCGATTACGTCAAAAATCACCGGCTCCTCGAACACCAGCGTCATCTCCTGACTGCCGGCGTGCATGCCGTTGTAATCGATATCCATCAGCTTGGCTGCGCTTGCGTTGGACGGCCGAATCAGGGTCTTGGTTCGCATCGACGCGGGCGATATGCCGTCGCATAGAGACGTCGCCTGAATCTGGATACGCAGGCGGTCACCGCTGACTCGTGGCACATACTCCAGCACTTCAAAGCGGCATGCCAGTCGGACACGGATTTCCGTCGCGCCATTCGCAGAGCTGATGCTCGCATCGATGACAGGACTCGCGGCCGGCACGGATGAGGTCATCAGAAGCAAGCCGGCGATAGCCATCGCGATCGAGGCCCAGTGCGACTTGCGATCAAAAGCCATTGTTCGAAATCCGATGTTCGGGACCAGGTCGACGCTCTTTGATTGTGGTCAGGCTGCTATCCGTATAGACATGGCAGGCTCCGGTGCAGTCGCGGAGCTCGCTGGCCGTGTAAGTTCGATCCGGATTCTCGTGCTTCTTATGAGGACCTGACTTGTAGTCGTTCGAGTGACAGGCCGCGCAATCCGGCTGGAACGCCGGGAACGGGTAGACCACGGTCGGGTTGTTGTTCTGATGGCAGGCCGTGCACTGCAGGTTGCCGGCATGATTGAGCGGCTCGTAAGACAAGGTCGTGTGAGCAAAGTCGGACGGCGACCAGCTGACCGTGTTGTGGCAGCTGTCGCACTCCGCCGGTGTCAGGAAATGTCCGGCATTCATGCCCGTCGCGGTGCTGCCGTTGTGGCAATTCGAACAGGATCCAAGCACCTGGGTGTGATCGACCGTCGTGACCGGCGACCAGGCGATGGTCGAATGGCAATCCTCGCAGACGTTCGTCGTCTGCACGTGGTTCGAGTGCTTGCCGGTCGCATCGGTGCCGTTGTGACAGCTGAAGCAATTATCCGCAACCGTCGTATGGTCGAAGAAGGCCGGCGTCCAGGCCACCGTCGTGTGGCAGTCGTCGCAGTTGTTGCCGCTGGTGATATGTGTCGGGTGCTTACCGGTGGCGGTCACCCCATCGTGGCAGGATCCGCACGTGCCAAGTACCTGCGTGTGGTCCACGGTCGTCGCGGGCGTCCACGCGTTCACGTTGTGGCAATCTTCGCAGACGTTGGTCGACTGGATATGGGCCGGGTGCTTGCCGGTCGCATCAACGCCGTTGTGGCAATTGCTGCAGTTACCGGAAATGTTGACGTGATCGAAGTTCGCCGGCGTCCACGCGACGGTCGTGTGGCAGTCGTCGCAATTGTCGCCGCTGGTGATATGGGCCGGGTGTTTGCCAGTCGCTACCGTACCATTGTGGCAGCTACCGCAGGTGCCGATGACGTCGTTGTGGTCGACAGCTGCCGGGGTCCAGGTCAGCGTCGTATGACAACTGTCACAGGTCTCACTGCTCAGGATATGCGTTGCATCCTTACCGACGGCCGTCGTGCCATCGTGGCAGGAACCGCAGGTACCGAGAACCTGCGTGTGGTCGACCATTAGCGCAGGTGCCCAGACGTTCGTCGTGTGGCAGTCCTCGCAGGTGTCAGTGGTCTGTATGTGGCCGGCGTTCTTGCCGGTCGCATCGACGCCGTTGTGGCAGCTACCGCAGTTGCTCGCAATATTCTGATGGTCGAAGTTAGCGGGTAGCCATGCGGCGGTCGAGTGGCAGTCCTCGCAGTTATTGCCGCTCGAAATGTGGCCGGCGTTCTTGCCGGTAGCCGTGGACCCGTTGTGGCAGTTGCCGCAGCCATCAACGATGCCCGAGTGGTCGAAGAAGGCGGGCGCCCATGCAGTCGTCGTGTGGCAGTCGTCGCAGGTATCGCTGCTCTGAATGTGATTGACCGTTTTGCCCGTCGCGACCAGTCCATCGTGACAACTGCCGCAAGTGCCGAGTACTTGTGAATGATCGACACGCGTAGCTGGCGACCAAAGCGTCGTCGAATGGCAGTCTTCACAGACATTGGTCGTCTGCACGTGCGTAACGTTCTTGCCGGTCGCGGTATTGCCGTTGTGGCAGCTGGCGCAGTTGCCGAATACGTTGGCATGATCGAAGACGGCCGGTACCCAGGCCGCGGAGTTGTGGCAGTCGTCACACTGGTCTCCTGACACAAGATGGTTCGGGCTTTTTCCGGTACTGCGAATTCCGTTGTGGCAGGTGACGCAGGATCCGGACACGGCGCTATGATCCATGTACGGGACGATGCTCCACGATGACGTGATGTGACAGTCGGAGCATTCGCCGCTGGTCAGTACGTGACCGGGCGGCTTCGCCGATGCACGCACGGTTCCGCCGTCGGAGTGGCAGCTTTCGCAACTTGAGCGAGTTGCCGTGAAGTTCGCGTTTGCATGACAACCCTCGCAACTGACGCTCGAGTGCGCACCGTCGAGCGCGAAGCCGGTGCTCAGGTGATCGAAGTCCGGGTTCTGTGCATAGGCCGCGCCGCCGATGACCGCCCACAGCATCACGATACGCAACAGGCCACGACGCAACTTCATTGCAGTGACCTCACGTCCTTGAAGCTCGACACGTCGTGGCAGCGACCGCAGTCGAAGCCAAACTCTCCGTCATGGATATCGTCGTTTCTGTGGCAGTCTCCGCACCGGTGTGCCTCGTGTTTCAGGCTCGAAAGTGGCTGGCGATGACAATCTGCACACGACACGTCCGTGTGTGCGCCGCGCAGTTCGTACTCGGTCTGCGTGTTGTGGTCGAACAACCACAGGTCCCACGCAACCGGGTTGTGGCAGTAGCCGCAGTTGTCGTCGAACGAATCACCGTGCACGTCGTCTTCGAGATGGCAGCTGCCGCACGCGGAGTCTGTCTCAGCGAATGCGTGGGTCTCGTGGCAGGCCTCGCATTCCGCGTTCGCGTGTTCGCCTAGCAGCGGGAACTTCGTAAGGCTGTGATCGAAGAACGGCGCCGGATCCCACGCCCCCTGCTCGTGACAGTCCGCGCATTGCTCGCCGAGCGAGCCCTTGTGCGGGTCATCGTCGAGGTGGCAGGAATTGCACTGATCGCCAGGCGACTGCTCGAAGACCGGCTCGACATGGCAGTCGACGCAGCCGACCTCGACGTGTGCACCGAGCAGCAGGAAGTTGGTGTCGCGATCGTGATCGAAGCGAATGTGGTCCCAGCGCTCGCTTGAGTGACAGCCATTGCAGTCATCGCCATTGTGGCCCTTGTGCTCGTCGTCCTCGCGGTGGCAGCTCACGCAACCGGTCTGCAAGTTATCACCGAACGGCTCATCGCTGTGGCAGTCGCCACAGACCAGTTCAGCGTGACGCCCGATCAGGTCGAAGGTCGTGTCACGTGCATGGTCGAAGCTGGTGTCGTCCCATCCCAGCGGGTTGTGACAGTTGTCGCACTGCTCGCCGCTGCGGCCCTCGTGAACGTCGTTATCCGCGTGACAGCCGAAACAGGTCGTCGGCGTGTTCTGGTGCGTCTCGTCGGCGTGGCAGTCGAGACATTCAGCGTCGAGGTGCTTGCCGATCAAAGAATAGCCGGTGACCTCGTGATCGAACTCGACATCCTCCCACCCGGCCGGTACGTGGCAACTCGCGCAGTCTTCGCCGAGAAACCCACGATGTACGTCGTCTTCCGCGTGGCAATCGAAGCACTCGGCGGGCGCATCGCGATGCTTTTCAGCAGCGGCGTGGCAGGCGCCGCATTCGGCTTCTCCGTGCTTGCCCGACAACTCGAAGTCGGTGAAAGCGTGATCGAAGCTCACCGGATCGAGCCCCACGATGTCGGCCTTGCGGCCTTCATGGTCCGTGTGACAGACACTGCACTGCTCGTCGCCGACGGTTGGCGACTTGCCGTGAAAACCCGCGGCAGTCGAGAGGTCAGCTGCAACGTCTTCGTGGCAGTCCAGGCAGAGCTGGCGTTGAGCCGCTCGATCGAAGCGCTTGTGGCAGGCATTGCACTCGGTCTCGATCTCGACATGCGCTTTGGCGACATCGCCCGGCATAACGAGGGACTCGATCGACTGCGCCAAAACGGCGCCTGGAGCAGCCATGACAATCACCGCAAACAACCTGGATATGTGGCGTCGGTACTCATTCATCTCGTGGCGGCGTTGGTTCTTATTCAATACATGTGCACGGCGAGCACATGGACGAGGGCTGAGATCACCATCATGTAGAAAAGCGGTAGATGCAGGATGTGCCAAAGCGCGAACAGCCGTTCGAACAGCGTGAACTGGGCGATGCGGCGAACGAGGCGGATATACCGGCCGATGTAGCGATAGCTCGTCCTGCGCAGCTTCGCCAGGTCGGCGGCGATTGTGTGGGACTCGGCCGCACGAGCTTTGAGCTCACGGCGCGCAGTCCGTCTGAGCTGCAACCAGGTTGCGTAGCTCCGCAGCGTCCAGACGAGGCTGCCGCGGACGGACAGGGAACCGCGCAGCGCACAACCCTGGATATCGGCAGAAACCGCCTCCAGGCGCTGCGTCAGCTCGGGCATCAACACTGCTAAGCCATGACTCTGCTCGACCGAGTCGGCAAGCTCTTTCTGCAGAGCGCGAAGACTAGTCTTCTCTCCATACAGACCGCGGTGGATGCCAGCGTAAATGTAACGACCGATCACGCCACTTGCGGCAACGAGCAGCATGCAGAACAGCGCAAAACGACTATTGAACGAGCCGAGCTGGAAGTTGCTGTGGTAAAGCACGAGTACAGGGGCAATGACACCCAGTACCATGTGTGTGCGAAACCAGCCCGGAATCGCTCCAAGGAACTTCAACGCGCGGTAGCGTTTACGTAGCGGGTAGAGCAACAGCAGGAGCATCATGCTGCCGCCGACGATTCCCAGCCAGTAGCCCAGACCGGCCTCCGCCGTAATCCAATCTCGATCGCGCAGCAGCCAACCGACGCCGAGAGCAAGAATTGTGATCGAGTAGCCGTAAAAGGCGTTGCTCTTTCGTTCGCGCCGTGGCTTCGCGACGCTGCCGGGAACGGCACTGGAATCGACTACAACCTCATTCATTGGTCGATGTTCCTACTCGGTTGGTCTCGTCGAGAACGAGCTGCACAACGCCATCCATCATTGCTGAGACTGGTTCACTCTGTGTTTCGAAAGCCCCGACAGCATCGGTTGCAAGTCCGGATCGCGATAGACGTGCACTGACGATGAGCGTGTCGTAGTCAGCGATAGAGGTGCCGGCCAGCAGGGCGTCACGATCAGACAATGAAAAGCTGAACGGCAGATCGACGGCGGGCCGTCGGATTGCCGCAACCGGCATTCGCTGATCACTCGATGCTTTGGCGAAAATGAAGATCGTGTCCTTGGCGCTGACACTGGCGGCAAGACCGTCACTGAGCGCAATGTGCCCCCGAATTGCAGGACCGTCGCCAGCAGGCACAGTCGCCGCCGATTTCCCGCCAACGTTCCCGACTGATTCCATCAACGCATCGGACTCAAAGCTGTTGTAAGTCATTCCGAGCGCCTTTGCTTTCGCGTATGCGTCTCTCGCTTTGTCAGGCTGCCCGAGGTGTCGATAGGACTTCGCAAGCAGGAGCCAGCTGCCGGCGTCGTCTGGCTCGCGTTCGAGTCGCGCCTCGAGCCCCGCCAGCAGGCTGTTGACAGAAGCGACCGATTTTTTGGACGACGTTTGTTCCTTCGCGAGATAGTTCGGGTAGAGCTTTTGGTGAGGCGGTTGCGCGGTCATCGCCTCAGGCGAACCGAGCAGCGCGTATCCGCCGACGGAGACAACCGGGATGATCACCATGGGCAACGTAGAGCCCGACAGCCGGCGAACCTTCAACAGATCTTTTTGCGGCAAGAACACGAAGCCAATAGCCACCGTGGCCATAACTATCGCGGTCGCGAGAAAAACAGAACTCATGCACTATCCCCTTGCATGGTGAGCGGCCTGAAATCCCCTGCAGGCCTTCGCAAAAAAGCAGCACTTCTTATAGATCTCTACACGCGGCTCGATGCGAAACGGTTTCACAGAAACGGGCAATTGCGCGGAAAAACACCTTTCTGTCGTCAAAGTGCGACGGTTCTGCGAGCGAATGAGAATCATTCGCTCGATTCGGCGTTGCTTCAGCGCCTGGTGGTGAAAATGTCCAGACTCGAGATCGGAGGTGCAAACTGCGACGTTTTTCATGAAGCTCTCGACGAAGAGCGACTAAGCTTTGCGCCATGAGTCTCGGCTATCTCAATCTTCTCTATATTGCGCCAGCGCTGGTGATCCTCGTCTGGTATCTGTGGCGCCACGTGCAACGCGAGCGCGCGAGCTTCGAAGCGCTGCGTATCGCCACCGAGGCCGGCATGCTGGAGCCACCGACACTGCACCCGGAGATCAATCTCACGACCTGTATCGGATGCGGATCCTGCGTGGCGGCCTGTCCGGAGCAGGACAGTCATACCGTGCTCGGCATGATCGGTAAGAAGGCGCGCCTCGTTGGACCAACGAATTGCATCGGACACGGCGCGTGCAAAACGGTGTGTCCGGTCAACGCTATTACGCTCGTTTTCGGCACTGCGACGCGCGGTATCGACATACCGCTCGTCAAACCGAATTTCGAAACCAACATGGACGGCCTCTTTATCGCAGGCGAACTCGGCGGCATGGGGTTGATCCGCAATGCCGTCGAGCAGGGACGGCAGGCGATGGAGTCGATCGTCGAGTACACGAAGTCGCCGCACCGCTGCGACATCGACGTGTTGATCGTGGGCGCGGGCCCGGCCGGTTTTAGCGCGACACTGGCGGCGAAAGCCGCCGGCTTGAAAAATGTGACGGTAGAGCAGGAAGAACTCGGCGGCACCGTCGCTCACTTCCCGCGGCGCAAGCTCGTCATGACGCAGCCGGCCGAGCTGCCGATCGTGGGCAAGATGAAGTTCAGGGAGGTGCAGAAGGAGGAGTTGATTGAGTTCTGGCAGTCCGTGGAGAAGAAAACCCAGATCTCCATTCAGTACAACGAGCGCGTCGACACTATCGAGGCCGAAGGAGACGGTTACCGCGTTACAACCAGCAAAAACAACTACCTGGCGCGCAGCGTTTTGCTCGCGATTGGTCGTCGCGGTACGCCGCGCCAACTCGGCGTGCCCGGCGAAGACCTCGGCAAGGTAACGTACCGCCTCATCGACGCGGAGCAGTACCGGGGCATGCACATCCTCGTTGTCGGTGGTGGCGACAGCGCGCTCGAGGCAGCCGCAAGCATCGCGGAAGAGTCGGACACGACGGTCACTTTGTCATACCGGTCCGGAGCTTTTAGCCGTGCGAAGCCGAAGAATCGCGACAGGGTCTCGGGGCTCGAGGCGTCGGGTAGAATTCGCGTGCTGTTCAATTCCAACGTCACACAGATCGATGAGGACAGCGTCACGATTGCGCGGGAGGATGGCGAGGAGCGCATTGCGAACGACGCGGTTGTCATCTCGGCCGGCGGCATTCTCCCGAGCGGCTTCCTCCGGACGATCGGCATCAACGTCGAAACCAAGTGGGGCACCGAGTAAGCAACCACCTCGCTCCGATCAGCTCGACGCAGTAAGGCGGCGAGCCGGGAAACCCTGGTTCCGAACGAACGGGGTTCCTAGCTCAGCCGAATTGGCAGATCCCTGACTCGCTTGCCCGTCGCCGCAAAGACGGCATTGCCGATTGCCGGTGCGACGGCGATCAACGGCGGCTCGCCGAGACCCATCGGATGCTCACTGCTCTCCATCAGCTTGAGGTCGAGTTCGGGCACATCCGCCATACGAAGCGGCGTGTAGGCATCGAGGTTCCGGACTTTGACGTGACCGTTCTCGAAACTCGTGCCTTCGTGCAGCGCGATGCTGACGCCCCACAGCGTGGCGCCCTCCACCTGCGCCATCGCACCTTCCGGGTGCACGGCCGTGCCGCAGTCGATCGTCTGCCAGATCTTTTTGACTTTAACTTTGGCGCCGTCGACGGCGACGTGAGCAACGCAGGCCGTCCACGTCGGCATTGCGCGTTCCTGTCCGTGAGACACGGCAACACCGAGGGCCTCACCGTCGGGCAGGCTGCGGCCCCAGCCGGAGCGGTCGCGGACATCGGCCAGGACGGCGGCCAGCCGATTGGCACCTCCCGTCTGCATCGGTGTGGCGCCCGCATTTCTTCCCTCGCCGTCGAGCAACGACAGGCGAAACTCGATTGGGTCCTTACCCATCTTCGCGGCGATCTCATCCATGAAGCTCTCGACGCCCCAGGCAATCCAGCCGGGTCCGACGGCACGCCACCAGCCCGGCAGGAAGCTGTCCTGCGCAAGCTTGTTGTTGATCGCGCGGACGCGTTGATTCGGGATGGAATACCAGTGATCGGAACCGTTGATCGAGAAGCCGTCGAACTTGCCGTTGCCGTCGACGCCGTCGCCCAAGAACCCGGGCGCCATTGCCAGTGTCGGCCAGCCCGCGGCCGCGGCGTGCTCGATCGCCGTCAGGTTGCCGTCGGCATCGAACGCCGCATCGAGTTTCGCAACCGACGCGGAGCGTACGCAGTCAAACATGCTGTCCTCGTCGCGCTGCATGATGAGCTTGACCGGCTTGCCGAGCTGGCGCGCCGCGTGTGCGGCCGGGATCATCTGGTCGCCGAACAGGCGTCGACCGAAGCCGCCGCCCAGGTAGTAGGTGTGCAGGACGATGTCGGACTCTTCCATCTCCAGCGACTGCGCCAGCACCGGGATGATCAGCGACTGCCACTGGTTGCCGGCGTGGACGTGGCATTTGCCGTCTTTGAATTCGACCAGCGCGTTCTGCGGCTCGAGCGTGAAGTGCAGCGCCGTGCTCGTCCGATAGGTCGACGCCATCGTATCGGCGGCGGCGTCCATGGCCGACGAGACGTCACCTTCGTTGACGAACAACGTGCCATTCGTCTTGTCGTCGACGAGCCTCTGGCCCTCGGCCTGGATATCCGCCTCGCTGACGTTCGCCGTCTTGCCGGCGTCCCAGTCAACCTTGACCGCGTCGCTCGCCTTCATCGCAGCCGGGAAGCTGTCGGCGATGACCAGGGCCATGCCCTGCACGAAGCCGCTGGGGTCGTCGATCGTGATCGTCTGCTGGTAGCCCGCGATGTCCTTCGCAGCCGAGTCGTCGATGGACGTGACGGTGCTGCCGTAGCGCGTCGGCGCCATGATCGGGTGCGCGTAGACCATGCCGGGCAGCTCGGTGTCCAGGCCGTAGACGGCCTCGCCCCTGGATTTTTCCGGCACGTCGAGTGCGCGGGTGCTCTCGCCGATCAGCTTGCGATCCGCCGGGGCCTTGATCGGCATCGCGGCGAGTTCCTCATCGGTGAAGCTGCGGCTGACGTCGCCGTTCGACACGATCTCGGCGAAACTCATCGACTTGCCGCCGCCGGACACGGTGCTGTTCTCGGCCGTCAGCTCGGAGGCATCGACGTCCATTAATGCAGCCGCCGCATCGATCAGGATCATGCGCCCCGCGGCGCCCGCCTGCGACAGCATCGCGAAACTCGTGACGACCGACCACGAGCCGCCGGTCACCATGTAACCCCACTTCGGATCCGAATCGACGTGCGCGAGGCTCACACGATCCCAGTCTGCGCCGAGTTCGTCGGCGACGATGCGTGCGAGCGCCGTGCCGACGTGCTGACCCATTTCGGCCTTCGTGATGTTGACGACGATGTCGCCCTCATTGCTGACCTCGAACCAGACGGCCGGCGAGAACGACTTGCTGCCGCCCGTTGCAGCAACCTGCTCAACGGCGGTCTCGCGGCTGCATCCGGGCAGCACCGTGCCGAGCCCCATGACGACACCGGTGCCGACGGAACCTGCCAAAAAGCTCCTGCGACTGACTTTCTGCTTGCCGAGCTTCATGAGGACACCTCCCCGCCGCCGGCCGCGGCCTTAATCGCCTTGTGAATCCGGACGTAGGACATGCAGCGGCACAGATTGCCCGTCATGTACTCCGTAATTTCTTCATCGGTTGGGTTGGGGTTCTGCCGGAGCAGGTTCTCCGCCGTCATGATCTGCCCGGACTGGCAGTAGCCGCACTGCGGCACCTGCTCGTCGACCCAGGCCTTCTTCAGCGCGTCGCCTTGCGGGCTATCGAGGCCTTCGATCGTCGTCACGTTGAGACCCGCCACCGCGCTAAGCGGCGTCTTGCAGGAACGCAGCGCGGTGCCCTCGAGATGCACCGTGCAGGCGCCGCACTGGGCAATACCGCAACCAAACTTGGTCCCCTTGAGCTTCAGCTCGTCGCGGATCACCCATAAGAGGGGGGTGTCCTCCGGGCTGTCTGACTGAACAGACTGGCCGTTGAGTTTAAATTCGATCATGGTTTCCCCCTTTTACTTGTGTTGGTTGGTCGACTACTCGTCTCTCGTGCCGTAAGCCTGCACGACGTCCCAGGCGACCCCTTGCAGATACGCCGCGACCTCGTCATCGAGGCCGGCGTCATAGTCAATGTCTTCCGGTGTTCGGTCCTGCAGCGCCGCGTAGAACACGCAGGCCGCCAGATAGGTACCCGCCAGCGTCGGATGGCGTTGGTCCTCAGTGCGCAATGCGAGCTCGGGACGCTCCTCAGTCACACGTTCGAAGGCGAGGCCGGCGGGTGCAACCTCAGCGTTTATCTCGGCACCGAGGCTCGTATAGGCAGCGTCGAGCTGCGCCGTCATCTCTGGCCGGTCTGTATAAGCCCACGTCATGTAGAGCATCGGCTCGGCACCGGCCTGTCTGATTGCCTTCGAATGCTTCTTTGCTGCCTCGCGGAACGGCTCAGCGCCGTCGATCGGGCCCAGGCTGTGACCCTGCAGGATGACGATGTCCCACTGCTCGCTGTTCACCATCGCCTCAAGTCCCGCGTGCTCGTACAGCTTGCCACCGGATATCGTCATCGAACGGACGCGATTGCGGTTGTCCGGCAGTGATGCCCTGACGAGTGCCCTGTAATGGTTGTGCAGGCTGTTGTTGTAATAGGTGAAGCTGTTACCGACGAACAACACGCGCTCAGGTGCTGCAATGGCGGATGCAGACAACAAAAGAATGGAAAGAAGCGCGAATCGCATGCTTCGGTGCACCTCGTTCTTGTTCTGGCGGCGGGACAGGCAGAGCCTTCTACTGACGTAAGCATAGCAAACCGACGGACCCGGGCCGGATAAGACGAAAGACGCCTGAAAACTGAGAACGGTTTTCGTTAAGCAAACTAGTTTCGAATGCACCTAATGCGGTTGGCGCGACCAGCTGTTAAACGGAATCGTCTCGCGTGACCGCAGGTAACCGTGATGCTTGAGGCCAGTCTCTTTTATTTGGCCGCACGGTCTGTCTTTTTTGTTATCGTGGGCGACGATAAATACAAGAATCTGGGGGAATCAGAAAGTGGAAAACTTCGATAAAGAACACCAGAACCGTTCAGGCTATCGACCATTGATCAGCCTGGTTGCAGCCGCAGCTTTCTTGATGTCTGGCACAGCACTCGCGCAGGAAGACGACGAATCCGTCGAAGAGATCACAGTTACCGGCACCCAGATCAAGGGCGCCAAGATCTCTGACGCACTCGCTGTCTCCGTCATCAGCACCGAAACAATCGATAGCATCGGCGTCGAATCGGGCGATGAATTACTCGACATGATTCCCGAGCTCGGTCAGAACTTTTTTAGCGAGACCGATACTGCGGGCAGCGTCAACGCGGCGCGCGGCGACGTTGGCGCGATCAACATGCGCAACCTCGGCACCGGCAACACGCTGACGCTTCTGAACGGCCGGCGCCTCGTCAACATGGCGACCTACCAGACGGAAACGGTCGGTGGCAGCCTCGTTCCCGTCAACTCCGTGAACTCGAACCACATCCCGGTGTTCGGTGTCGAACGCATCGAGATCCTGCGCGACGGCGCTTCAGCAATTTACGGCGCCGATGCCGTGGCTGGTGTTGTCAACACGGTGCTGAAGGACGATTACGAAGGCTTCCAGATTCGCATGCGCCACACGAACTTCGACCATCTGCCGAGAGACGACCAGTCGATCGCGCTGGAATGGGGCGATAATTTCAACGGCGGTGCAACCAACGTTGGCGTGTTCGCGCGGCACTACCGGCGAGACCGGGTTAATTCACAGGACGAGGCTCGCTGGGCAGACTCGGACTTCCGCTATCGATTCGGTGATGGCAGCACGCCCTACGCGCGCTTCCGGAACCGCCTGGCCGACGTCTATGGCGTGGACTCCGGCAGCACTCGTTTCAGGAACACGAGCAATCAATCAGGCTTCGGACAATTTGACATCCGTGCGTCCGTGCCCAGCAGCAACAGCCTGAGGCAGAACGGTCTCGTCAACAGCTCGGGTCGATTCGAGATTTTCCCAATCAATTCTCGCGAATGCACCGAGAACCCTGAATCCTACGACCTCGGTAATGGCAACTGTTCACTGCAGGACAGCGCCGAAGACACGTTGCGCTACAACTTCAACGGGAATCGCGACCTGCTGTCCAAGCTCGAGCGAAATACCGTGTATGCCTATGCGAACCACGAGTTCGAAAGCGGTCTCGAGATGTTCGCAGACATGTACCTGTACCAGTCCACGACGAACAAGCGCAACTCGTCTGCGACTGACCTGGGTGCCGTGCCACTTCGAGTCGGCGGCTCCAATTACTACAACCCTTTCGGTTTCCTCGGATCGCCCAACCGCGTATCGGATGCCGACGGAGGCGCCGACATTCCGGCTGAGGGATACGAACTCAGTTTACGCCGGTACCGCTATGTCGACGCACCGCGCATCGTGGACAACGACGGCGATGCCTACCGGCTGCTGTACGGCATGCGTGGGACGGCCGGCGACTGGGACTGGGAATCTGCTATCACTTGGTCAGAAGCCACGCGCGATGACATCAGCAATCGCATTTCGAACACGCTGATTACGCAGGCACTGTTTGACTCGACACCGGATGCCTACAACCCGTTTGCCGGCGGTACGGACACTAACATCGAACAAGCGATCGTCGACATGTTCCGCAAGGGCGAATCCACATTGCAGATGTGGGACGTCAAATTCTCGAATCCGGAAATCTACGAACTGCCGGCTGGTCCGGTGGGCATCCTCGCAGGCTACGAGTTCCGTAAAGAAAAGTATGTCGACGATCGCGATCCGCGTCTTGACGGCACGATCCGATTCGAACGCGACACGACCGGCGACGGCATCCTCGACACCGAGGGCGACTTCGAGGGCGATACTTTCCCGTTCACGTCGGACATCGTCGGCGCCAGCCCGACGCCGGATGGCGCAGGTGAGCGCACGACGAACTCGCTCTTTTTCGAACTTCAGATCCCGGTGCTCGAGAACCTGGACGTGCAGATCGCGACGCGCTATGAGGATTTCGATGACATCGGCGACACGACGGTATCGAAACTCGCATTCGGCTATCGGCCGATTGACCAGTTACTGATCCGCGGCTCGTGGTCGGAGGCTTTCCGCGCACCGAACCTGATCACGATCAATGAGGAAATCGTAGCGCGCTCCAACGCTCGTAATGACGCTGTCTGCATCTATGCCGAGGAAGTAGGAACGCTGGACGCAGACTGCAACTACAACCTGCAGCGACGGGCGCAGGGCAGCCAAGACCTCATCCCGGAAGAGTCTGAGAACACGTCGATCGGTATCGTACTGACTCCGCTTGAGGGCCTGACAATCACGGCCGACTTCTGGTCGATCGAGAAGGAAAACACGATCGGCCTGTTTGGTGAAGAGAACCACATTATCTTCGACCTCATTCTGCGACAAGAGGCCGGCACAGCTGACTGCAGCAATTCATCGGCACTCGGCAACCCAGTCGTGTCTCGATTCGATCCGGACCTGACGGACACGGACCTCGTTGACGGCTACCTTTCTGCCGGCCTGTGCCCGGTGGGAGAGGTCGATTTCGTAGATGACAAGTACCTGAACCTCGATACGCGCAAGCTGGAAGGCTACGACATCGGCATCTACTACGACTTCGACACGACGATCGGCGAGTTCAGTCTCAGTTATAACGGTTCGTACTACACGAAGTTCGAGCAGACCGCGTCAAGTGAATTAACGCTGCGGGTTATCGACGCGATAGAGTCCGATGACGCGCTCGACTTCCAACTGGAGGGGCTGGGTGACCTGCTTGGCATCGACGGTAACCAGGAGGACCGGCACTCGGTCAACGTCCGATGGCAGAAGGGCAACTATCAGGCATCCGTGCAGGGTTTCCGCATCAGCAGTTTCACCCAGATTCTGGCTAACGGCGACCCGTTCTACATCCCGTCGATGACGACGTACAACACTCGTTTCGACTATCGCACGGAGATCTCGGATATCGACACGCGGATCCGCCTCGGCATCAATAACGTGACGGATGAACGTGCGCCGATCTCGGACTCCTCCTTCGGGTTCTTCCAGGATGCGCATCGTGACTGGGGTCTGTATTACTACCTCGACGTGATGCTTAGCTTCTGAGGCAAGTCAGCATTGCTGCAACGACTACGGGGCCGACGAATGTCGGCCCCTTTTCGTTCCCACCACAGGCGTTCCGATAAAATCTCTATCAGTGACGGGTCACTTCCATTATTGCAGTATCGTCATTTGCAGGCATGCGGAATGCCAATGACTAAACTCATCACAAGACACATCGAAGCATCATGCGCATAGCCGTCATCGGGGCCGGGGTCGTTGGCGTCGCGACGGCCTATTACCTGTCGCTGAGTGGGCACGACGTCACGGTCGTGGACAGGAACGCCGGCCCGGGCGAAGGCACGAGCTTCGCGAACGGCGGCCAGTTGTCCTACAGCTTTTCCGATGCGCTCGGCAGCCCGGAGTTTATCCGCGCCCTGCCCGGCCTCGTGATGAACAAGGACGAGGGTGCCCGCGTCGCGCTCTCGCCCGGCCTGGCGCTCTGGGGCCTGAAGCTCTTGCGGCACAGTTCCCGCAGGCAGTCCGACGAACTGTCGCTGAAGACCTACCGGAATGCGCTTCGTTCGAACGAGCTGATGCAGTCGCTACGCGAGCACACCGGCATCGAGTTCGACTATCGCGACTCGGGCAAGATGATCAATATCTCCGGCGCCGACGCGATCAGGCGTGCGGAGCACGCAATACGACTCAAGAACGAGTACGGCTGCGACAACGTCATCCTGACGGGCTGGGAAGCGGTGGAAGTCGAGCCGGCGTTAAAGACGTTCAGCGAACTGCCAGAAGCCTGCATCTATTCGTCGGGTGACCAGGTGGGAGACGCGCAGATGTTCACGGCGTCGCTGTCTGAATGGCTGTCTTCGAATACCACCTGTCGGTTCGAATACGGTGAGCCGGTATCGGGCATCAGCACGTCAAATCGACGCACCAACGCGGTGGAGCTTCAGTCGGGCTCGATAGACTGCGATGCCGTCGTTGTCTGCGCCGGTACCGACAGCAACGCACTCCTTCGGCCGCTGGGTCTGAAGCTGCCGATTCGCGGCATGCGCGGCTACAGCGTGACCCTGCCCGTAGGCGAGCACCCACCCGTCACCAGCATCACGGCGCACGCACAGCACTTTGTGTTCAGTCGCTTAGGCGAGCGGATTCGCATCGCCGGTTTCGCAGACTTCATTGCTGAGTGTGACGATCAACAGGTCCGACAGAGGACCGACGATCTCCTGCGCATCGCCCGTGCGATCGCGCCGGCCACCGCGGACTACGATGCGGCCGAGAAACACCGGTGGAGCGGCGTTCGCCCGATGACCCCGAACAGCCAGCCGATCGTTTCAGCAACGCCGATAGACGGCCTGTTCATCAACACGGGCCACGGCATGCTCGGCTGGACGCTCGCCTGTGCCTCGGGAGACACTCTGGCGACGCTTGTAAGAGAAGGTGCCGCATCGTGAAGCGCTTTTATTTCGGCATGGCGGCAGCCGCAGCACTATTGCTGGTTGCCTGTGCCGAGACACCGAGACTGACCGTGCCCGCAGGCACAACCTGCGACACCGGCCTGTTCCAGGTCGATGACGGTTTCGTTGGAGCACGCCGCGGCGCCTGCGACGTGATCGCAGACAACCGGGTCCGCCTGCACATCGTTCGGGAGGACGACAAGGTCAGGAACCCTTCACCGTGGTATGCGTTCAGGCTTATGGGCGCCGAGTCCGAAACCGTCAGTGTCACGCTGGATTACGGCGACTGGAAACATCGCTACGTGCCGAAGATCAGTCGTGACGGAAGAACGTGGAGCGTAGCGCCCGAAGCCATGTTCACGCAGCCATCGGAGAACACACTGGAGCTCTCTTTGAAGCTGTCGAGCGAACCGGTGTGGATTGCCGGCAACCCGATGCTCCTGCCCGCCGACTACGAAGTCTGGGCAAGATCGCTGGCGCATGAGACTGACGCGTCATTGTCAATCGCGGGAAGGTCGATCAAAGGTCTGCCGATCTATCGGCTGGAGTCCGGCGCCGACAACGAGGAGGTCATATTCCTGACCGGCCACCAGCACCCGCCGGAAATCCCAGGCGCCATCGCCATGCTCGAGTTCCTGGAGACGCTCTACGCCGAAACCGAACTTGCAGCGGAGTTTCGCGATCGCTTCCACATTGTGAGTCTGCCGTTGCTCAATCCGGACGGCATCATCTATGGACACTGGCGACACAACCTGGGCGGCACAGACCTGAATCGCGACTGGGGCCCGTTCGCCGAGCCGGAGACCCGGGTCATCAAACAGACCCTCGACGAGTTGGATGAGCAGGACAAGCGCGTGCGCATGTTCATGGACTTTCATGCCACGAAGGACAATCGCTTCTACACGCAATCGGAACCGACGGCGCCTGAGGGTTTTTCTGCCGAATGGCTGGCGCGGTCGGGGGCGCGCATCAGCAATGACTATGTGTTCGTCAACGATCCGCGCCCGACATCGCCTACAGCCAACGGCAAGAACTACATGTACAAACGATACGGCATCCCGTCGCTGACCTACGAAGTGGGCGATGAAACGCCGGAGGAATCCAACCGAGATGCCACCCGGGTCTTCGCGGAGGAATTCATGCGCTTGTGGCTGGAGACGCCCTAGGAAAGTTATGCCGGGCCTTTGAATCACGGCCGGTCCGACAGATTTCATGATGTTGGGATCGACAATGGATAGATACCCATTCGAGCTAAAGCTATACTTCGCCCCGTCCTTCGCGGGCACCAGACATCACCGGAGTTGAGACCTTGAGTTCGGACCAGAAGTTTTTTGATATCTATTCCATCGTAGTTGGCGGCCTGGCGCTGTTTGCGTTGTTCATCCTCGTTCTGGCGATGCGTATGGGCGACATCACACAAGGCGAGTTCAACAAGGCAGCTCCCGAATACCAGGCGGCCGTCCGCGAGCGCATCGCGCCGGTCGGCCAGGTTTACCTCCCCGGTGAGGAGGCGCAGGCGGCAGCGCCGGTCGTGGAGGCCGCAGCGGAGCCGGAGCCCGTGGCGGCCGCACTGACCGGACCGCAGGTCTATAACCAGGCCTGCCTGGCCTGTCATGGCGCCGGCATCGGCGGCGCACCGATACTCGGTGACGCAGACGCCTGGGCTGCGCGCATCGCGCAGGGCATCGATACGCTCAATGAGCACGCGATCTACGGGTACCAGGGCGAACTGGGCTACATGCCCGCCAAAGGCGGCAGGGCGGACCTGTCCGACGAAGAAGTCGCCGACGCCGTGGCCTACATGGTTGCCGAATCGCAGTAAGTCTTCGTCAGTCCTGACGATCCAGTTGTCTTAGCGACAGCGCCTCCGCAACGTGGCGCTCGCTGACCTGTTGCTCACCCGCCAGGTCGGCGATCGTTCTCGACACCCGCAACACCCGGTAGGCCGCGCGCGTCGACAGGCGGAACTGTGACGCGGCCCGTTCCAGCAATGCCCAGCCCTTCGGCTGGACTTCTGCCAGCTGCTCCAGCGCCTCCCCGCTGACGCTTGCGTTTACGCAGCCCTGTCGCTGCAACGCTACGGCACGGGCATCGGCCACCCGCGCAGCGACCGTCGCACTTGACTCGTTGTTGCCAGCGCCGCGTCGAATGCTCGCGAGACATTGCCGCGCGACCTCAACCTGCAGATCGATGCGATCGAGCAGCGGACCGGACAGGCGCGAACGGTACGCCCTGACCCTGTCCCTGCTGCATGCGCAGCGGCCGTCCGGGTCACCCAGTTCGCCGCAAGGGCACGGATTCATCGCAGCGACCAGCTGGAACCGCGACGGGAACCGCAGCTGGTAAGCGGCCCTCGATATGCTGACCTCGCCCGCCTCGATGGGCTCGCGGAGGACTTCCAGCGTGTGACGACTGAACTCAGGCAGCTCGTCGAGAAACAGGACGCCGTTGTGTGCGCGAGAAATCTCGCCGGGTCGCGGCGAGCCGCCGCCGCCAACCAGCGCGATGGCCGACACCGTGTGATGCGGTGAACGAAACGGTCGGCGAAACAGACGATCGACGTCCACTCGCTCGCCGAGGACGGAGTGCACTGCCGCCGTCTGCAGCGCTTCCTGTTCGCTCATCGGTGGCAGCAACGCAGGTAGCCGCTTGGCCAGCATCGTCTTGCCGGTGCCCGGCGGTCCGATGAACAGCAGGTTGTGGCCGCCCGCCGCGGCGATCTCCAGCGCCCGCTTGGCCGTCTCCTGGCCGTGGACGTCGGCGAGATCGTCGCTGAAGGACGCTTCGCACTCGAGAGCCGGAGGCGATGCGGGATGGATCAGCTCGGCACCGGTGAGGTGCGCGGTGACCGCCAGCAGCGAGGCAGCGCCAAACACGTTGGCACCCGCCAGCGCCGCCTCTGCAGACGAGCGTTCCGGGACCAGCATCGACAGCCCTTCGTCTCTAGCGGCAATAGCGGCGGGCAGCAAGCCCGGCACGTGCCGCAGGCGACCGTTCAACGACAGCTCCCCGTAGAACTCCATGCGGTGGGGCAGCTCCGGTAGCTGACGGCTCGCGACGAGGATTCCTATCGCAATCGCCAGGTCGAAGCGACTGCCGGTCTTTTTCATATCGGCCGGCGCAAGACTCACCGTGATGCGTCGTTGCGGCAGCCGGAAGCCCGCGCTGACGATGGCGCCCCTGACGCGATCGCGACTCTCTTTGACGGCCGTCTCGGCCATGCCGACGATGGAAAAACCCGGCAAGCCGCCGGACAGGAACACCTCGACGCGAACGTTGGGTGCTTCGGTGCCGACCTGCGCCCGGGAGCGGATGAGCGCAAAGCTCATCGGCTGCCTGCTGGTGCTTTCGCCACTGGCCCTCCCTGGCCGAAGCGCTGTTACCTATTCTTGCTCAATCGACTTGAGCTCTTTCTCAAGCAGGTCCAGCTTCTCACGCGTGCGCTTCAGAACCGCCTCCTGCACCTCGAACTCTTCCCGCGTAACCAGGTCGAGCTTCGCGAGGCTCTGGCTCAATACGGACTTGAAGGTCGTCTCCACTTCTTCCCGCATGTTCTTCAGGCCATCGGGAACGGCATCGGCCAGGTTCCGGGCCAGGTTGTCTATTGATTCCTTATCCATAGGAACGTGATACCTCAGCGCCGCCCCCAAGACCAGCCTCATATTCCCGTTTTGCACCGGATTTGGCGGAAAACCTGCACCAAAGCAGTGCGTCGAGGTCGGCCCGCGCACCATCGCGGATCGGTGTCGATTTTGTTTCGAATGCAACCCGCTGAAAAGAGGACAAAAACTCAAGTTGGCACGATAACTGCTCTTAAGCCTGCGACGTCGGCTAAGTCGGCCGTTAATTTTTCTTTTGGAGCAAGATAATGAAAACGATAGTAAAGACAGGGGTGCTCGTATCCATCCTTTTTGCCAGTGCTGCAGCAAATGCACAGTGGTCAGCAAACGTCGGTTGGGCAAGTGAATACCACTTCCGCGGCATTTTTCAGAAAACCTCATCCGCTAGCGCCGGACTGGACTACGAAGCCGACGGCGGCTTCTACGTGGGCACCTGGGCTGCTGACGTAGGCGACGGCCTCGAGGTCGACGGCTACTTCGGCTATGGCGGTTCCATCGAAGACTTCACCTTCGGAATCGGCTTCACCGGCTACTACTACACCGGCGACTTCGATGACACCTACCAGGAGATCAACCTGTCGGGTGGCTACGGCCCGATCACCGTTGACGTTGCTGTTGGTGAATACGAGAACTTCGACGGCCCGACACAGGACTACACGTTCGTTTCACTGACGCTAGACCCGGGTAATGGCTTCTACGGCACCTTCGGCACGTTCTCGCAGGACGCTGACGGTGACTACCTCGAAGTCGGTTACGGCACGACGATCTCGGAAATCGACTTTGGCGTTTCTCTGATCCTCGCCAACGACGACCTGATCGGCGACGAAGACGAGACCCTGATTTTCACGATCGGCAAGGGCTTCGACCTTTAAACACACCACAAGAAAAAGGGGGCGGCCATCCGCCCCCTGATTACTCGTAAAGCATAGGGGAAACTCATGAAGATGATCACTGCGATCATCAAGCCATTCAAGCTTGATGACGTCCGCCAGGCGGTTGCCGACATCGGCATCCAGGGCATCACGGTAACGGAAGTCAAAGGCTTCGGTCGTCAGCGCGGCCACACGGAGCTGTATCGCGGCGCTGAATACGTCGTCGACTTTCTTCCGAAAGCCAAAATAGAACTTGCTGTTGACGACTCAATCGCTGAGCAGGTGGTGGAAGCCATCGCCAACACAGCGCGCACCGGAAAGATTGGTGACGGCAAGATTTTTGTCTCCGAACTGGAGCAGGCCATTCGAATTCGTACCGGCGAGACCGGTGCCGAAGCCGTATAACAACTATTAGCGGAGGATCTTCTCGTGGAAGAAGTAACGCAAATTTCGGCGCAGGTCACGGAGCTGGCATACGCGCTTGATACCTTTTATTTCCTCGTCATGGGAGCCCTGGTCATGTGGATGGCCGCGGGCTTCACGATGCTGGAATCCGGCCTCGTCCGTGCCAAGAACACGGCCGAGATTCTGACCAAGAACGTGGGTCTCTACTCGATCGCCTGTATCATGTACATGCTGGCCGGCTACACGATCATGTACCCGTCCGAGGCATCGAACCTGTTCCTGCAGTTTGGTGACGGCCTGCTCGGCCGTAGCGACAACGCGGCGGCAGACGTCATCGCCAGCGGCGGCGACACCTACTACTCGGGACTGTCTGACTTTTTCTTCCAGGTCGTGTTCGTCGCAACCGCGATGTCCATCGTCTCTGGCGCGGTCGCGGAGCGCATGAAGCTGTGGTCGTTCTTCGCCTTCGCGGTCGTACTGACGGGCTTCATCTACCCGATCCAGGGCTTCTGGAACTGGGGCGGTGGCTTCCTGTCGGAGAGCTTCGGCTACTTTGACTTCGCAGGCTCCGGCACGGTCCACCTGTGTGGTGCTGCTGCTGCACTCGCCGGCGTCATCGTTCTCGGCGCACGTAAGGGCAAGTACGGTCCGAACGGCGAAGTCAACGCTATCCCGGGCTGTAACTTGCCGCTCGCGACGCTGGGTACGCTGATCCTGTGGCTGGGCTGGTTCGGCTTCAACGGTGGCTCGGAACTGAAAGTCTCCGACGTCGGCGAAGCGAACGCCGTTGCGCTTGTGTTCGTTAACACGAACATGGCGGCTGCCGGTGGCCTCGTTGCCGCACTCGTGCTGTCTCGCCTGTGGTTCGGCAAGGCTGACCTGACGATGGCCTTAAACGGCGCGCTCGCCGGCCTGGTCGCTATCACGGCAGATCCGCTCTCGCCCGCTCCGCTGTCATCGACGATCATCGGTATGGTCGGCGGCCTGATCGTCGTTGCTTCGATCGTGTCGCTCGACAAGCTGAAGATCGACGACCCGGTCGGTGCGATCTCGGTTCACGGCACGGTCGGTATCTGGGGCGTTCTCGCGGTATTGTTCAACAACAGTGACGCAAGCTTCGTCGGCCAGATCGTCGGTATCGCCGCGATCTTCTTCTGGACCTTCATCGTCAGCCTGATTGTCTGGACGGTTCTGAAGCTCGCAATCGGTATCCGGGTCTCCGAAGAAGAAGAATACGAAGGTGTAGACCTTTCCGAGTGTGGCCTCGAGGCCTACCCGGAGTTCACCAAGGCAGAATAAGCCTCCGCGCTTTGCGGGTTACTAAACGGGCCTTCGGGCCCGTTTTTTTATGCGTTAAACTGTGAACTGCGTCACACGTCGGAGCGTGAATCCTCGGCTCGCCGCACACTCATCGGCGTGTTTTAATGCCAAGATGCAAAAAAAGGCATCTACACGGATGTAGGACAGGACAATGATGAAACGCAAACTTCTGACAGCCGGCGCTCTCGCACTGGCGATTGCGATGCCCGCGCTCGCCAACGACATCTACAAGTTCGTCGATGAAGACGGCACCGTTCACTATGTCGATCGGCCAACGGGCGCAGAGTCGGAGGAGCGCGTTGCCTTTGTAGCACGTAGCCGTGCGGCCAATTCTTCATCAACCGACGAATCCGGTCCGGACTGGCGTGAACGCCGGGAATCCAGGCAGGAAGCGCAGAGAGCAGCAGAAGAAGAGGCCGGCAAGCAGGCGGAGCGCGAGAAACTGTGCCAGGAGAGCCGGGATCGCCTCCAGCAATACAACCAGGCCCGACGCCTTTACCGTACTGACGAGCAGGGTGAGCGCGTCTACCTCGGCGACGAGGAGATCCAGGAAGCCCGACAGAAAGTCGCCGACCTGATCGAGGAACACTGCAACGGCTGACCCGTCACCGCTCCGCGAGTATCGTTACACTGTCTGACGATACAATTCACCGGCACCTTGAGTGAGGAGCGGAGCCCTTGGCTTCCAGCACGAACACCGAAAACGACGGACCCCACGCATTCCTGCCCGACTTCTGCGCGGCAAGCACGTTGTTCGTCGTGCTCGTTGTGGCCGAACTCGTCGCAATCATCTTAAGCATTGCAAGCCTCGAGGCCGGCGGTGACTTCCTCGTCACTTTATCGAAGATCTCCCTGTTCCTGATCTGGATTGCACTGGCCAGCTCAGCGGTCATGTGCCTGCTGCGCAAGACCCTCGAGCAGCTCGGCCCGACACGCGCGTTCGTGGTCAGCTACGTCTTGCTGCTGGCGCTGTGCGTGTTGCTCGCCGAGCTTTCCTATCGGCTGACGGACCAGTTCGGGACAGCAGCCATCATCGAGGGCAGTCACCAGCACTTCCTGCTGCAGACCTTCGCCATCAGCGCGATTGTTATCGCACTGGTCATGCGCTACCTGTATGTCGCCAGCGAATGGCGCCGGAGTATCGTGCTCGAGGCGCAGTCCCGGGTCAGCGCGCTGCAGGCGCTGATCCGCCCGCACTTCCTGTTCAACAGCATGAACACCATCGCGTCGCTCACCCGGACAGACCCGGCCAAGGCGGAAGAAGCCGTGGAGGACCTGTCGGACCTGCTGCGCGCGAATCTCGGTGCAGCGAAAGACCGCACGTCCTTAAAGCAGGAGCTCGAGATCGCCGCGATCTATCAGCGCATCGAGAAACTGCGCCTTGGCGACCGGCTGAGTGTCCGATGGGATGTTGGGGACCTGCCGATGCGAGCGATGATTCCGAGCCTGACGATTCAGCCGCTCTTGGAGAATGCGATCTATCACGGCATCGAGTTACTGCCCGAGGGCGGTGAAGTCGTCGTGTCGGGCAAGGAAGACGGCAGATTTCTCGAGATCACGATGAGCAACCCGGTCGCGACGGGCAAGCATCGGGCGAAGCACGGTAACAAGATGGCGATGAGCAACATCCGACAGCGTTACGACATCGCTTACGATGGCCGCGCGAAGGTATCGGTCGACAACGACGACGGCCAGTTCACGGTGACCTTACGGTTCCCGATGGAGGAGCAGTGAGCTTGCGGGTGCTGATCGTCGACGACGAGCAGCCCGCCCGCGACCGGCTGGCTCAGCTTCTCGAAGACGAAGAGACCTGCGCGCTGGTTGCGACCGCCAGCAACGGCGAGGAAGCCGTCGTCAAGGCGGCGGACGCCGACGTCGTGCTGCTCGATATACGCATGCCCGGCATGAGCGGCCTCGAGGCGGCGAGCCACATTAACCAGCTGGAGCATCCTCCCGCGATCATTTTCACGACGGCCTATGACGAGTACGCGATCGACGCCTTTGACGCGCGCGCCATCGGCTACGTGTTAAAGCCCGTTCGCCGCGCCCGGCTGAAGACGGCGCTCGAGCAGGCCGGCCGGCTCGCTCGCGGCGCGCTTGAAGAACTGCCGGCGCGCGAACCGCGACAGCATGTCTGTGCCCGACGCCAGGGCGAGCTGCGGCTGATTCCCATCGACTCGATCACCTGCTTCCACGCCGACCAGAAGTACGTCAATGTCGTACACGACAACGGCGAAGACCTGATCGATGAATCACTGAAGTCGCTGGAAGAAGAGTTCGGCGACCGCTTCGTCAGGATTCACCGCGGCGCGATCGTTGCGGCCGACCGGGTCGAAAAGCTCGAACGACGGGACGATGGGTCGATTGCGGTGGTTTTGAACCGTGGTTCGGACGACAATGAGCTCGTGGTCAGTCGTCGACACGTCGCCAGTGTCAGGCGACGACTCAGGGGAGGATAAACACTTGAAGATTCGAATAGCCACGCGCAAGAGCGCGTTGGCTCTGTGGCAGGCCGAGCACGTCGCGGACCTGCTGAAACAGACCGACGGCGTCGACGCTGTCGAGCTGATCCCGCTGTCGACCAAGGGCGATGAGATCCTGGACCGAAGCCTGCAGAAGATCGGCGGCAAGGGGCTCTTTATCAAGGAACTCGAGATCGCGATGGCCGACGGCCGTGCGGATATCGCCGTGCACTCGATGAAGGACGTACCCGCCGACATGCCCGAGGGCTTCACGATCGCCTGCGTCTTGAAGCGCGCGAATCATGCCGATGCCCTGGTCGGCGACAAGACCTTTGACCAGCTGCCCGAAGCGGCGCTCGTTGGAAGCTCGAGCCTGCGCCGCCAGGCGCAGCTGAAGATGTTGCGGCCTGACCTGCGCATCGAGCCGCTGCGTGGCAACGTCAACACCCGGCTGGCCAAGCTCGAGGCCGGTGATTATGACGCCATTATCCTGGCCGCGGCCGGGCTCGAGCGACTTGGCCTCGACCACCACATCGCCGAACGCTTCGAGCCGGAGCAGATGCTGCCGGCCGCCGCCCAGGGCGTTGTCGGAATCGAGTGCCGGCAGGATCGTAAAGACCTGCTGAACCTGCTCGACGAACTGAATGACCCGGTGTCCAGCGTCACGACGGCGGCCGAGCG
>JASJBE010000069.1 GCA_030066655.1 Woeseiaceae bacterium
CATGGCGATCGACGCGAACCCGACGCTGATCCTGTTCGGAATCCTGGGGTTCGTCGCGAGTTTCGCGATGTCGTTGGGCCCGATCATGTGGGTGCTGTTCTCCGAGTTATTCCCCAACAGGCTGCGCGGTCTCGCTATTTCCTTCGTAGGCCTGATCAACTCCGCGGTCAGCTTCGTCGTACAGCTCGTGTTCCCGTGGGAACTCGAGGTGCTGGGTAATGCCGGCACGTTCTTCGTGTTCGGCGTCGTGGCGCTGTTTGGTTTCTTCCTGATGATGCAGATACTGCCCGAGACCAAGGGGCGCTCACTCGAAGAACTCGAACATGAACTGCTTAAGGCGTGATGGAGTTGTCGCGGGTTTCCGAAATGTCCGCCCTGGTTTCTGGTGACTAAAACTGTCGGAGACCGCTAGGGGTGGCTGCTTCAAATCCGATACCGGTCACACGGGAGTATCAGGGTAGAATGACGACTACTGACACGTTGCAGACGTTCGCAAAACGGTAGGTGAGAGTGATTTTGAAAAGGCTACGTTTCTTTATTGTCGTCTCGCTGCTTCTTCAATGCGTGGTCGCGCATTCTGATGAGCCTGAAGAGGAGTCCCTTTACGATAAGATCCTCGCGATGGACACGTTGCTGTTCAATGCCTTTAACGATAGAGATCTCAAGACAACAAAGGAAATCTTCGACCCTGATCTGGAGTTTTACCATGACGAGGGAGGCGTGAGCGACTACGACCAGGCTATAGAGAACTCGCGACGCCTATTCGAAGCAAACACTGGATTGACCAGAGAGTTGATCGTCGAAAGCCTGTACGTCTATCCCATCGTCGGCTATGGCGCAATTCAAGTTGGAAAGCACCGTTTCTGTCATCCGGAGAATGGCGAGATGGATTGCGGCGTGTTCGATTTCCTTCATATCTGGAAGGAAAGCAACGATGCTTGGACCTTGACGAGAGTCGTCAGTTACTCACACTGATAGACCGCAATACGCTCTGCTGGGGGCCGCTATTGGCCGTTCCGAGACGGTCAACAGGAAGATGAACGAACGACCGCTGACCGCGTGAGCTGCCGTTCGGCCGTGCGTTTCTGCGGAAACTTCGCTGACCGACCGATTTGCTGCGCATAGCCGCCTGTCACGCGATCCGCGCTATACTTTCCGCTGTTGACTGCGGATTCAATCGATCGCCGCAACACATTCGGCAAATTTCTCTGCCGGTGAGTAGAAGTTTAGCGTCTCCCGGGGTCGTTCGTTAAGCGATCTTGCAACAGCATTGAGTCGGTTCTGATGCACTTTGGAGATGTCCATTCCCTTCGGGAAGTATTGTCTAAGTAGTCCGTTGGTGTTTTCGTTGGATCCTCGTTGCCACGGTTGCTGCGGATCGCAGAAGTAGACATTGATGTCGGTCGCCAGGCTAAAGCTCTTATGGTCGGCCATCTCTTTGCCACGATCCCAGGTGAGTGACTTGTAGAGCTCGCGCGGCAGCTTATGCGCTTGCTTGATCAGTGCGCGGATCACGGTCTTGGTGTCCTTGCTCGGCACTCGAACGAGCATCACGTAGCGCGTGTGGCGTTCCACCAGCGTGGCGATCTGACTGTTGTTGCTGCCGCAGAAGAGATCGCCTTCCCAGTGACCGGGAACGGCTCGATCTTCCGCCTCGGGTGGTCGTTCACTGATCGACACGGCGTCGACGATACGACCATGGTCCGAGGTCTTCTGCGTGTGATGCCGCGAGCGTCGTATCGCACGTGTGCGCCGCAGATGCCGGATCAGCTCTTGCTTCAAAGCCCCGCGGGCCTGGATGTACAAGGTCTTGTAGATCGTCTCGTGGGACACCTGCATCGTCTCGTCAACTGGATAGGTGCGCTTCAGCCACCCCGCAATCTGGCGTGGCGACCACCAACCGATCAGCTTCTCGGCTACGACGCGCGCCAGTGCCGGGTTCTGTGCCAGTTTACAGGTCTTGGGGCGTTCAGCTCGTTCCCAGGCGGCTTCATCAGCCTTGTTGGCGCGATAGCGCCGGCGACCGCCGTTGCGGTTTATCTCGCGACTCACAGTCGATGGTGCTCGTCCTAGCTGTGCAGCGATCGCTCGTATCGTCAAGCCAGCAACGATGCCTCGCGAGATCTCTTCGCGTTCTGAAAGTGTGAGTGCCAGACGCGATCGCCGCTTCGGTGCAGGGCGTATCCCGCCACTCCTGGCGAGAGCACCCTGAACAGTGGAATGACTACGATCCAGATCACGAGCAATAGCGTTCAGAGAATCGCCTTTCTCCCAACGATCCCACACGCCCGCCAGCTCAGTCTGGGTGAAATACCTTCTTGGTCTCTGCTTCATCGGCAACACCTCCTGCTCTAGTGTTAGAGTCTAGGTGTTGCAACCACCGATTGAATCCGCAACCCATAGCAGACGGTCGGAGAATCAAGCTCTTATTCCTTCGCAGAACGATGCCATTCGTTGAGCTTGTCCCCAATATACTCTCCGACCTCTTCATGTAGGTGTAGGTTGTCACCCCGTACTCGGAAGGAATAACGGATACCGCTGGGGAGACTCTCCTGAAACAGGCAATTAACGTACAGGGAAGAAAACCCCGGTTTTTGATTCTCGCCGCAAACTGCAAAGGGGAAGTTCGCCCAGTCCTCTGGAACCTTTCCTCCGGCTGTTGGGTCCTCCTCTAGCAGCATATAGTTGGTTAACAGGCGGCGAGACTGATCGCATGGATGCTGGTACCGGAAATAGTTCTCGAATGGCTCGTCTGCCTGTCTTACACACGCATCCTCGTAGTACCCCGTCAAAGTCCATAGCTCCTGCCTAACAGACAAGACCTCCTCTGGAGGACCTTGGGGCTCCGTGCCGGCCTTTCCTATTTCCACGATTACAAACGTCTTTTGATCAACTCCTTGGCTGCTTGGCACAAATCCGTTAATGCTCTTTTCTAACTCAGCAGCTGGAATGATCACCGAGAATCCAGAGTCGACAATCCTGTAACCGCCCGAGAATCTTTCACCGGCATCAGGCTGGTAACGCGCAGGGACGACCAACACATAGTTCGCGTCCTCGTGGGCTGCCTCGCAACTCGCAAGAAGCAAGACTAGTGACACAATTACAAAGATGTACGGCCTATACGCGGCCGTTGGTCGCAGGCTGAAAAATTTGGTCTCTTGCATCATGACTAGACTACCAGTACTTGCCTAGAATTGAGTGAGCGCGCTAGCTCCCGTTCAGCATTGATTTAGAGACCTACTAACCGCGTCGGTACGTCCGCTTGTGGCCGAGGCTGTGTGATAACTCGCCGCAGACTGGGCGCTGGTAGTCGATATTCTCGGCATCTCCGATGGAGCCGCCGATATTCAAGCTGATTTTTTTGAGATGAGTGAGCTTATCGAGCGACTGCCTCCATGATTTTCTTCGCTCCGACCAGGTTGATCGCTCGTTTCATGTTGTAGGCCAGGATTTGCAGGCTGGTCTCGGTACTCACCCCCGATAATCGCTTCGTCAGGAAGTGATTGGAGTTGGTCCACGACTTCAACGTGCCGAACGGATGCTCCACCAACGATCGTCGAGCGTTCATCACCTCAGGGTTTCGTCTGAGCCGCTTCTCAGCTCGCTCGAGCACATCCTCATGGGCCCAGCGGCTGACACGACGTTCCTTGCCGTTCGTGCACTGCGCCTTGAGCATGCAGCTGCCACAGGCTGAGCTCCAGTAGCGCCGGATCTCCTTGCCCTTTTCATGACCGGTCGTGCGATGTGTCAGCCGCTCGCCGGCCGGGCACTGGTACTCGTCATCCTGCTTGATGTACTTGAAGCGGCTGCGATCGAAGTAACCCTTGGCCTTGTTCGGCGAGGTCTTCGGCTTGGCAACATACGCGACAATGTCGTTCTGCTCGCACGCGCGGATCTCGTCGCCGTTGTAGTAACCCTTATCGGCCACCACCGTCAGCTTGTTCGTACCCAGGATATCTTTGGCCTGCTTCGCCATCGCCGACAGCTGCCGGCGGTCGCTGCCGACCTTGCTCACCTCGTGGGCAACGATCAGGTGGTGCCTGGCATCCACCGCACTCTGTACGTTGTAGCCCACCAGGCCCGTACCACGGCTGTTCATCGAGCGGGCGTCGGGATCGGTCAGTGAGAGTTGCTGGTCCGGCGCTTCAAGCATCCGGACTTCGAGCTTTTTTAGCCGTGCCATCTCCTCCCTGAGCTTGGCCACCTTGTCCTGCAAGGTCTTGGCATCATCCGGCTTAGGCTCGGTCCGGTCGGTCTCGTCCAGCTGCGCCAGGTAACGCTCGATCGCCGACTCTACGTCCTTCAGTCGGCGCTTCATCTTTGCCTTCGTGAAGTTCCTGTCCCGGCTGTTCACCGCCTTGAACTTGCTGCCGTCGATCGCCACCAGCTTCTCACTGAGCAGGTTCAGCTTCTTGCACAGCATCACGAACTCGCGGCACACAAGGCGGATCGCCTCCGGGTTGTCCTTCCTGAAGTCCGCAATGGTCTTGAAGTCCGGCGCCAGCCGGCCGGTCAGCCACATCAGCTCGATGTTGCGCTGCGCTTCCACCTCTAAGCGCCGCGACGACTGCACCCGGTTCAGATAACCGTATACATACAGCTTCAGCAGGGTCTTCGGGTGGTAACGGGGACGGCCGGTTGCGGCCAGCTCAGTCCTGAAGCCCAGTCCCGAGATATCCAGGTCATCGATGAACACATCGATGACCCGAACCGAGCTGTCTTCTTCAACATAGTCGTCGAGTCGTTCGGGAAACAAGGTGCCTTGGCTGCGGTCCTGGCCTTCGATGAACTTGCTCATAGCATGCTTCCCAAGCGGAAAGCACGATTATAAAGTGAGCAGAGTTTTCACACAGCCTCGGCCATTAGCGGAAGTCGATCAAACCAGATCTAGACCAACGAGCTCTGAAGCAATGACCAGGGCCCAAATGAAGCCGTTGACAAGGACAAAACCGACAATCCCTTCAATGGCGAGACGGCGGTATCTTATTCCAGCAGTACTCAAGTCTTGTTGTCGGAAACCGTAAAACGGTGTGTAGAGAGCTTTGCGACTCCAGCGACTAAATCCTTCAGCGGTATGGAAGTGCATTCGTATAGCGTTGATGAGGATCCGGAAAAAAAAGAAAACCGCAACGAACCATCCGATGACGAGGGAAAATATGGCCGACGCGCCAAAGAATACCTGCAACGGAGTAATGATCCCTTGTCTCGAATCCCCTTTAGGGCCCAATGCCAAGGCGACACCATAGGCAACGCTTAGGATTAATGCTGCCCCGAGAATCAGACCGACCGCTCTCAGGAAAGAGCGAGTATTATCTTTGATTAAGACCGGTTCGCCGTACCAATTTGGTCTGTCGAAAAAGCTCATGTAAGTCGACCTTCCAGAGATTTCAGCGCATATTTGCGGGGCTCTCGAATGTCCGCAACGGGTCATTAGCAGAACTCCATAGTACCGCGAAAGCGGCCGCTCGGGCGGCCGGTATTGAGGGTATAGCAGCCTTCGGCGTTCCTTTGCGTTTAAGCTGCCGGCTCGGCCTGCAGCAGCGCGAATACGACCGGTGAGAGTTCCCCGGTGGCAGGGAGCCGATTGGCGACCTGATAGTCCATCAGCGCACGGCGACTTGTGTCTCCCCATACTCCGTCGGCAGCGACAGGGCCATGGCCAAGCTCGGACAGCTTCAGCTGGGCCGCGGCGAAGCGGTCCGCGGGACGCAACGCGGCATAGCGATCGATGCTGGCGCGGAACGCGGCGGGGTCACCCCAGCCGTTCTCGAGGCAGGGCCGGTAGTCGATGTCGTAGTAGTTGGCGATATGGATGAGCGTAGCCGCCTCCGCGATTCGCCGCTGTGCAAGTTGCGGACCGTCTGCCCATCGTCCGGAGAATCCGATCTCGGCGAATTCATCACCATTCTCGACGAGCAGCGTCGCTTGAGCCCGTCTTGAACCCAGCATGACGCCAATGGCGGTCGAGAACACGACGACGCCGTTCTCCGAGGTGACAAAGTCTCCGGCGATGTAGTCGTAGGTTTGAGAGCCGCTCAGTCCGAGCTGACCCCTGAGCCAGCCGATGTCGACGACTCCGCTGCCGCGACGGAGCAACTCGTCATCCTGAGTCCATGCGCCGGTGATTGTCAGCTGACTTGGTACGTTGGAATTCTCCAGGGTCGAGCGCACGCGCGTGGTTTCCATTTTCGATATGGCCGTGTGTACGAGCCACTCGCCCGCCTGACTGAGACGAGTCTCGTCATTGAGTCGGCGAGGAATCGTGCGATCGCGGATACCGTCAACGTTCACGAGGACTGGGTCGAGTTGGGATTCCTCAATGATCCCTCCGAGGCACTGCAGACCGAAGGAATGCTCCGTCGCGACGGGCGTAACTTCCGCCATACCGGAGTAACTGCTCGGCGGCTGCAATGCGCTGCATCCGGAGAGGGTGAGTGAGGCGGCTACTGCCAGGGCGGTAGCGCGGAGAGGTGAGTGCTGCATCGAAAAACTCCTGACGTGTCGTATTCGAGGTGACAACGCCGGATGCAGCGCCTTTATTCCATCAGTCGTTTGCGGGCTCGTTCGCGTCGCATTGACCCAACTGCCAGCCTGCCTGGATCAGGCAGGACTCGGTCGCTCTGTCAAACCCCGGCAACGCGCCGAGCCGATAGAGGACTTCGTCGATGGCCGCGACGTCGATTCCGCTGGCAGGGCGATAGACGGACGGTTGGTCGGGCGCGACGCTGGCGACCTGCACTTCCACCTGCCATCCGTCTGCCGTTCGACACGCCACGCCAGTGGCGCCCCTGTCCGTGTCTCCAACCTGGTATTCCCGGCACAGTGACCCGTCGCCGGTCGCGAAGCTATGGATCGCCTTGAAGCTCCCGTCGCCGACCGTGGTCAGCTCGCCGGAGGCGGTCGTCTCCAATGCCTTGCCAAGCAAGTGATTGCTCGCAACGAGACCGGTCGCGAACACACTGTCACGATCATTCGTGGTGAGCCCGGTACCCAGTACGACGCCCAGCGCAAGCACCGCGCTCGCGGCCAATGCAAGCGACCATGGGTTGCGGACCTCCCGCTTCGGAAATGCGGTCACGTTGTCCGCCGGCGCCGAGCCCATCACGAGAGCCTCGAGGTGAGCCGGAACCGGCTCGTCGAGTAAATCGTCGAAGGCGCCGGCCAGCGCAGCGCGGCTGTCTACGTAGGCCGACAACTCCGCCTGCAGCGCGGGGTCCGCCTCTACGGCTTCCGCGACTCTCACGGCGTCGTCTGCCGACAGCACGCCGTCAGCGTAGGCCATCAGCTCGTCACGCCCAATGTTGTCAATTCGTTCCGTCATCGTTCCGTTCCCCCGGAGAGTGCGGCCTGCAACGCCTTGCGCGCCCGGGACAGTCGGCTCATGACTGTACCGATCGGTAGCGCCATCATGTCGGCGACCTCACGGTATGAGTGTCCCTCCACCAGCACGGCGACGACGATTAGCCGTTGCTCGTCCGGTAGTACGGCCAGCGCTCGATCGATATCCGCGAGGCCCGCACTCTGCTCCGTGTCGCCCTGCTGAGCGGCGTTGGGCAAATTCTCCAGTTGGTCTCCAGCCATCTCTGTTTCTCGACGCTGCGCCTTTCGGCGGTCATCCAGAAAGCTGGTTTGCACGATCCTGTACAACCAGCTATCCAGCCGTGTCCCCGGCTCGAACTGATGCAGTCGGGTCAGCGCCTTCTCCAGCGCAACCTGGACCAGATCGTCCGCATCGGTCTGATTACCCGTCAGCCCGCGCGCGAAACGGCGAAGTCTGGGAATCAAAGCCACAATCTCGTGGCGCAGGTCCGATTGCTTGCTCATAGCTCCATGTTCAGAGTGACAACGATGTTGAGGCCGATCTTATTCCGCGCCGGACGCGCGAGCGTCCAGTATAGCTAGCCCCGCCGGGGCGTGGAATAATGACGCCGGCTGGCCCGTTGTCATTGCGTCCCTACCAGGTTTTAGAAGGAAGCGCGGTCTTGCAACGAAAAATCAGAACGACGACAGCGGCGCTGATCGTCACCGGCGCGATTGCCGGGTCCAGTCTCGTGCTATCGCCCACCCCGTTGCTCCTGCCGCCGGCCACGGCGCAGGACTACGACGATTGGGATGACGATTTCGACGACTCTGACGGCTTCGATGACGATTTCGACGACTTTGACGGCTTCGATGAGGACTTCGACGGAGGCGATGAGGACTTCGATAGTGACTTTGAGGACTTCGACGATTTCGGGGGCGACAACGAGGATGATTTCGACTCCGACGATTTCGATGCCGACTTCGACGATTTCCTCGACGACGATGATGCCGAAGACGGTATCGACGACGACGATGACAACGAGGACGAAGAGGACGATGACGAGGAGGACGAGGCAGACGATGACGATGCGCCTTCAGCGCTCGACGGCGCGTCTCCAGACATCGACGCATCGATCGACGGGATCGAGTTTGACGACGACGGTTTCGCGTTCGAGTCCGGAGAGATTCTCGCTTTCGATATCGATCCCGTTGAACTCGAGATCGCCCGCGATCTTGGCTTCGAACCGGTCGAGAGCCGCAATCTCGATAGCGTCGACGGCCGCGTAGTAAGGCTTGCGATTCCCGACGGATTCAGCACGACACGCCAGGCGCTGACGGCGCTTAGCCAAACCCTGCCGGCAGCGCCGTTCGATTATAACTACGTGTATCAGCTGCCCGAGCGCCCGACGCAGAGTACCGGCAGCGAATTTTTGTACGACAATATCGGCGAGCCGCGCTCCGGTGCAGGCATACGCATCGGTGTGATCGATACGCTTGTCGATCCGTCGCATCCCAGTCTGATCGGACAGTCGATTACCGTCGCCGACTTCGCGGGCGAAGGCGGACGCGACGTCATCCATGCAACGGCAGTTGTGTCCATCCTTACCGGTGACGATCGCACTTCGGGCTACCGAGGCCTGCTGCCCGGCAGTGAGGTCTACTCGGCGAACGTTTTTTCGCTCGATGAGCAGGGTCGGCCCAGCTCCAACGTCTACGTCATGGCGGCCGCCCTCGACTGGGTGGCGTCACATGATGTCGGCGTAATCAATGCCTCGCTGGCGGGACCGCAGAGCGAGGTGATCCGGACGGTCCTTGCACGGCTTGATGCCCGAGGCCACCACGTCGTTGCGGCGGTCGGCAACGAGGGTCCGGCCGCTCCGCCGCTCTATCCTTCGGCTTACGAGAACGTAACAGGCGTTACCGCGATCGACCTCGAAGGGCGCGTGTACCGCCGAGCCGGCCGGGGTGACCAGGTGGATTTCGCGGCGCCCGGCGTCCGTGTGCTGGCTGCGGACGCAGCCGGCGGCTACAGACAGTTCACCGGAACGAGTTTCGCGACCCCGGTCGTTTCCGCGTTCATCTCGCAACAGATTAGAGTCCGGGGTGAACGCTCACCGGGCGATATCCTGTCGAAGCAATCTGTACGAGATCTCGGCGAGCCGGGTCGCGACGAGACGTTCGGCCTCGGCCTGATCCTCGCGCCAACGGACAACAAACCTTAAGCGATCGTCAGCAGACTGATCCCGCGTTGCCGGCAATGGCGCGTAAGCCGCTTTGTGAGGTTGCCGTCGGTAGATAGCCACGGATCGTCGACGATCACCACTCTTGGCCTGTGGCACAACGCCCTGACGAGTCGTAGCCTTGCGATCGTCCATTCGCTGAGATGTGTCGACCAGGGATCGATCAGCGGGTCGGATGTTGTGTCGAGGTCACCGAGTCCGGCGACGCTCAGCGCTTCGCGGGCTACGGCCTCTTCGGCGTTTCGCTTCGCGGCGATCACCTGGGACAAACGTCCGCGCCGCAATGGCCGGGACGGCCCGACCATGGCAACACGACGAGCCCAGTCGAGCGGGTAAACCTCGGCCGCTGAAAGGCCGTCGACGCTCACCGCGCCGTCGCCGTTGCCGACCAGCTCGAGATATTCGACGTGTCGATCGCGCGAGCGAGTCGCGTTCTCGCCGGCTCCGACCAGCGTGATGTCTCCCACTTTCAACTCCATGCCCGGGCCCGGCGGCAGCCTGCGATGGCCGGCATGAGACTCGCTCGGCATTTCATTGGCACGGTCGATTAGCTCGTCAATGCGATGCATCGCTATACGGTGCTCGACGAACTGGAACGCGGCATCCGCCAGTAGCCTAAGTGCGAGCGCCGTCAGTCCGAGTGCGAACAGCAGTGTCGCCCAGCCACCGGCCTCTTCGACGATCGACGGACCGCTAGCCTCGAGCAACACGACAAACGCGGCGCCCAGCGGGACCGTCAGCATGACCGGAATGAGAAGAGCACCGCGCAGGCGGCTCTCGCGGTAAGCCGATTCCAGAACAGCCTCACCGGCCTTCCACACCGGTCGGATCGCCCGATTCTGCGCCGAGTAGGCAGCAGCGGCGCCGGCGCCGAGCAGCAGGTCACCGACTTTGGCCGACAGTCGTCCACGCGTGCGGCGGTGACCGGCAATCCGGACTGACATGCCGGGAATGCCCATCGCAACAACCGCCGTCGACAGCGCAGCGGCGATCGCACACGCGAGAATTCCAGGGGTGCGAGCTGCCAGCCACGCCGACGAAAATGCACCAACCAGACCGATCAGGCCGGCAACGCCGCCACAGACGCCGATGTTGGCCCAGTCCCTGATCGCGTTGAGGTCGCCATGCATCCGGATCGCGAGTGTTCCGAAACGACCCGGCCCGCCACCGGAGGAGACAGCGATTGCCTGTCTGGCCAGCATGCGGCGGAGCTCGTTGACGTAGCTCAGGCCGAGCCGCTCCCCTCGCAGGTTCCTTAGCCAACCCAGCGTAGCCGCAAGACTCCCGGACAGTAGTAAGGATGCCGCCGCCAATAGTCCGTCGCTGGTGCCGGTCACGACCGCCTTGACGGACGCGGCCGCAAGCACCTGCGCGGCCACCTCGCCGATCGCGATCGCCAGCAGATTGAGAAAGGCGGCCTTTCGGCCGCCTTCGAGGAACCGCGGGATAGCGAGTTCGCCTTGCATCGGCGAACGGTTCAGAAGGCCTGTGACTGAGCGGCGTACAGACCGACGGGTATCCCGGTAGTCGGCCTCAGAGGATCGATCCAGCTAATCGGCTGCTCGCCCGATTCGAGTTCTTTGAGTCCCAGTATCGGAACCTCGGTGCTGTTCGCAGCCTCGCGGACCGCAAGCGGCGATGCGGTGACGGCGCCGCTGATGCAACGTAGCGGCAACGCGATATCCCTCGCGATCTTCACGCCGAGTCTGATCGCGGAACTCGAATCGGCAGCGTACACCCAATGATCGACCAGCAGGCGCATGGCTTCATCCTCGAGCAGGGCAGCCGTCTCTTCCTGATGGAGGCCGTCGGCGATCTCCAGGACGATGGCGTCGCAGTTGTCGGCTTCCAACTCGCCGACGAGGACCTGCGCAGCCGCGACGATGCTGGTCGCGCTCTCCTTGTACGTAGTCGGCATGCCGGCATCGGTGAAGTCGTAGGCGCGATGGCATCCTGCGTCGAGGAACTTCCAGAGATCGCCACCGGAACACGTGCCCGTAATCTTCGCCGCGCCGACTGTGAGACCCTGTTGCACAAGGCCGCGTATCAGTCCGGCGGCCGTCGTCGTCTTGCCTGAGTTCATGCTGGCGCCGAACACAGCGATCACAGGAACGCGAGTGAATTCAGTGCGCCTCTGTCCCAGGCCGTAGTCTGCCAGGTTGATCGGGTGTCCGTCATGATCGACACAGACACCGATCGGCGCCAGCGACGTCGGCGGACGGTCGTCATCCGCGAATTGCAGGTTGGTTGCGACGACCGTGGCCGCGAGTCCGCCGGCGGCAGCAAGATCGCATCTGCCGAGATCCTGAGGCATCAACGCTTCGTAGGCATCCGGCGCGTAGCGATTGCCATAGGTAAGTAGGACTTCATCGCCTTCGTAGAGCGCGCTACGGCGCCCGCTCGGAAGTTCGATGCGTTCCAGTCGGCCGATCTCCTCGACTCGCGCCAGTACGACGTCACCGACCTTCGGCCGGTACTCGTGATCGATATAGCCCTTGATCGCCGAGAGAGGAACGCGGCGAGTCGAGAATGCGCGCTTCGCGGCCTCAATGCGTTTGCTCGGCAGAATGGTAATCATGTCGCTCTCCTTTTTGGGGTGGGTTCATTTCGTCTGCTTGAGTCACGACAACGACGTCGGCCGCCGACTTATTCCCGTAGTAGATCGCTGAGGTGCGTGCCGCGCCCCGCAACCGAGAAACTCCGGGGGTTCCGGAACGAGCGTGAGCCATCTGCGCGCTCCGATTCGGGACTTCAATATCGGAATCCGAGGCGTCGGGATCGGTCTCGCGGTTTCGCGCTACAGCGAGTAGGTTAGGTTCGTGTGGTGTGCTCGCCATGCACCGCTGATGTCCCAGCTCGTCCAGTTAATCCATGGAGACGCTTTTCAGCTATAGCTTCACGGGCTACGAGCGCCTGGCTGACGAAGCGGTTGCAGATTCAGCTCTCTGTCGGAACTGGCCAATACCTGGTCACGTGGGGGGGTCACAACGCCAATCGCCGATTGCTCCGATACCACGTAACGAGTTGAGAAGATCGGCGCGCCCGAGAGGATTGATCGAAACAGCTTTTGGGTTGTTTCGACCCCTTCGGGGCGCCGGGCAAGCCGGCGTCCAAATTGCTGACGCAATTTGTCGAACGAGGTCTCATCCTTCACCGGACACACCAGTAAACAAAAAGGGCCCCTGAAGGGACCGTTTTTGTTTACTGGCGCGCCCGAGAGGATTCGAACCTCTGACCCCTGCCTTCGGAGGGCCTAAGAGTGGACAGGCTCAGTCTATAGCCGGCACAACCTATAGCCGCCTGCTTTCGAACAAAGGCCTTAACTCTATTGAGTCCCGGCCATGAGGGCCCGTCGGGTGATGTCATCGGCCGGGAACATGAACTCGATTTTTATCTCTGCCAGGACAATGTCCTCCGTTGAGCCGAACTGCGCAATCGTCGAGAACAACGATAACGTGATATCGCCGACCCGATAACGCGCCGGCACGATCGCCGGCAGCGGACTCTCTGCGAGTTGCCCATCGTCACCGAGCGACGCAGCGAGTGTTTCGGCCGCATCGTCGAGTATGCTGTCGCCGCCGAGATGTGCACTCTCAGTCCTGAGTCTTGACACCATGTGGCGCGCGATCTCGTCGCGGTTCTCGAGCGCCGCAGCGAAGGGACCGGCTGTGACAAACGCCTCAAGCAGGCTGTCGTTCACGCCGATGCCCATTGGCTCGAGCAACGCTGTCGCACAACGATTGGCGCGTACGACGCGCCAATACCGGTCTAACGCGATTGCCGGATACGGATCGTGACGTTCGAGCATCCAGGCCATCGCTTCGTTGACCTCCGACATTTCAGGCTCCTCCAGGCTCCGCGCGGCGTATGCTTGTGCGAAGCCTGCCGCCGTCAACAGGGCATTTCGATTGGATCGCGGTACCTTGAGCGACTGCGAGAGGCGCAGCACCATGGACTGGCTTGGGTGCGCACGCCCTGTCTCGAGAAACGAGATGTGACGCGCGGAGACATTCGCCGCCAGTCCAAGCTCGAGCTGACTCAGACGGCGCCTCGACCTCCATTCCTTCAGCAACATTCCGAACGACTGTGCCATGCCGGTAGTTCCCTTCTGCGTTGGACGATTGTAGCCGAACCGCGTCGCCGCCCAATTACCTCGGAGGTAATTGTCGACCCTACCTCACCGCTTTAGGCTCGTCGTTAAGCTTCACAGGAGACAATCGTGACCATCGACACCCGGATTGGCTGGCTCAAGACCGGCGCTGCAATTACCCTCGCGTTTGGGCTGCTGATGGCTGCAGCCGCCGTGCCCGCGCTGCAGGCCCCCACCGAAGTTCTGCTCGACCTCATCTACTTTCCGATTGACCAGGGCCAGACCATGGAGCGCAGTTCCGCGCGCCTGCTCAGCGCAATCAGCGGCGGCCTGATGACCGGCCTCGGCGTTATTCTCTGGCTTGTGGCGACGGAGCTGTGCCCGAGTAACCCGGCATTGGGTCGTCGGCTGACCCTGCTAGGTATTGGCAGTTGGTACATTGTCGACAGCTCGATGTCGCTCGCCGCCGGCGCGCCGCTCAATGTGCTCCTCAACACCGGGTTCCTGCTGATCTTTTATGTACCGGCATGGCAACTGACCCACGCGGCATCCGCGTGATGCTGGCGACGGCGGCAAAGTGGGTGACGTCGACGATGCTCGTCATTGTCGGCAT
>JASJBE010000070.1 GCA_030066655.1 Woeseiaceae bacterium
CTCGAAGGCACGTTTCAGCTTGCTCTTGGTCATCAGGCGCTCGACGGCCGCCTCATTCATTTCGGGCTTGTACCTTGCGAACTGGTTGCCGCCGTGTTTCTTGGCGCTGTACAGCGCGGCATCGGCATTCCGGATCAGGTCGATTACATTCGTCGCGTCTTTCGGGTACTGCGCGATTCCCATGCTCGCCGTCATGAAGACCTCATGACCCTGTACGAAGAAGGGTTCTGCGAGCCGGTCCAGCAACTTCGCGGCGAGTTGCTCACTGATTTCCTTGGGGTTCCCTTCCGCATCGGAGCATTCGACAACGGCTGCAAACTCGTCGCCGGCGAGACGTCCCACGGTCGACTTGCCGGGCACTGATTCTGTCAGCCGCTCCGCAACGGTTTCGAGCGTCGTGTCGCCGGCCAGGTGTCCGAACGTGTCGTTGATTTCCTTGAACTTGTCTATGTCGAAGTAGAACAGGCAGAGCTGGCGATTGCTGCGCCTCGCGCGGGCTATCGAACGCTGTAGCAGGTGTTGGAACTGCATGCGATTCGGAATCTTGGTTAGCGCGTCGATCCTTGCGAGGTAGCGAATCCGCTTTTCGGCGCGACGTCTTTCCGAAATGTTCTGAGCGAGGTAGATTCTGTCGCCGGACTCCGCTTCCTTACCCTCCAGCAGCGAACAGGAATACGAGACCGGGACCGATTCGCCGGTCTTGGTGACCAGGAATGCCTCCCTCGGCCGACCGGTCGGCGGCTCATCGAGCAGTGAGCCGCTCTTCTCGGCGTTGACGATCCCGTCGATCGACGTCTTCAGGAGTTCGTCGCGTTCGTAGCCCAAAAGGTGTGTCGTCGCCTTGTTGATCCGTTTGATCGTTCCGTCGTCGGACGTCACGATAATCGCATCGTGCATGCTGGCGAGGATCGAATCGACGTAGTCGCGTGACAACGTGGTCAGGCGCAGCTTGTCCCGCATGTCGTTAAAGACCGCGGCCAGTTCGCCCAACTGGTCGCCGCTGCGCTCGGGCAGTCGTTCGCCGAAGTCAGAGTCCCTGAGTTTTTCCGCCTGGCGCCTGAGTTCGTCGATGCGTCGACTCTCGCCACGACCCAGGAAACGGATCAGCATGCTGCCAATGAACAACAGCAGGGCGGTGCTGACACCCGCGGCCACCAGCGTGCGTGGCAGGTTGTCAGAAAAATGAGACGGGTCGAGCAGGAAAATCGTGCACAACAAGACGACGAAGATCGCGATGCTGGATGCGATCCAATACAGCAGATAGCGGCGTACCTGGCTGCCCGTCATGTGTCGTGCCCCTCGTGGCAGCCGGCCAGCTCGCCTGCTACCTGTTCTTATTGGTATCGATGTGGCAACCGGGGCGCGACAGCCCGCGGCAAACACTTACACAGTCTATCATCCGACAGAAGCCTGCCGCAGCCGATTAAACCGGTTAAATGTATCGTTTGAAACTAATCTTGCCGCTTTTCGGTGAATGTCTGCGGTTCAGCTTCGGCTTTGGTGCTCATGGAGCCTTCGACGACCGCGCCCTCCGCCACGGCAATTTCCGCCGCTGTGACGGTTCCCGTGATGCGGGCCGACGCGCCGATCTCAACCCGGCTCTCGGCGATGATGTCGCCATCCACGCTGCCACTGATCACGACGTTGTCCGCCTTGATCGTGCCGGACCAGCGGCCAGGCTCCGTCAGGGTGACCGTTCCGGACACGTCGCAATTGCCATCGATCTCACCATTGACCAGGAAGTCACCATCGCCCGATATCAGCCCGCTGATGACGCAGCCCTCGGCGATCAACGTCGCGCCTGTCGATGTCCGGTCACGAAGACGGCGTTTTGGATTATCAGTCATTCCGGTTGCTCCTGAGTGAGAGACGCGAGTGTAGTCCTGCGTAACCGGACTGTCAGCCGCCTAATCAGACGACTCATCCGAACGCTGTCTGTAACCGTAGCCGATGGCTTCGATCTCAACGAGGACGGAATTCTCAAATCTCAACCTTTGCATCAGCTTGCGCGGGCCGAAGTTGTAAATGAGCTGCGTAACCCGGACGTCTTCCACGAAATAGCCGTCCAGAGACGGACGTCCCAGCAGACCGCCTCCGCGGTGCCGGTCAATATAGGGCAAGCGTCGCCATCCCAGGTCTTTTGTCTCGGCTGGCTCGCCACACAGCGCGATGACCTCGCTCTCAGACATGCCTTCCTTGACCAGTTTCTGGCCACAGCGAAACGCATAGGCAGACTGGCTGGCAAGCAGTAGCAGGCAGAGGGCGGCTGTGATGTGGCGAGTGGTCATGGCACCAGTCTAGATCAATCGGGGTCGTCGCTGAAATACTCAGTCTGTGAGACAGCCAAACGCTGTGATTCTTATGGAAAAACGAGCCGCGTCGGCCCGGCTCTTGTAGACTGCGGCTGCCGAACCGCATTCCGAGACCTCAATGAGCCACAATTTCGACAAACGACTGAGCAGCCTGGCGGCGCGAAACGCCAGACCGTTGTCGGGATCGATGCGGGGCATTGAGAAGGAATCGCTGCGGGTGGACTCGGACGGCCGGATGTCGACGCGGCAGCACCCGAAGTCGCTCGGTTCGCCGCTGACCAACCGGTTTATCACCACCGACTTCTCCGAGGCGCTGCTCGAGTTTGTCACCCCCGTGTTCGGCACGACCTGGGAAGCGATGCGATCGATCTGCGACATCCACCAGTTCGTGCAGCAGGCGATCGATGACGAAATGTTGTGGCCTGCCAGCATGCCCTGTCTGTTGCCGGAGGACGAAGCGATCCCGCTGGCGCGCTACGGCACGTCGAACGTCGGCAAGATGAAGACGACGTATCGACGTGGACTCGGGTACCGGTACGGTCGACAGATGCAAACGATCGCCGGCGTGCACTACAACTTCTCGTTGCCGGAAGCCTTCTGGCCTGAGTACCAGGCCGTGCTTGGAGCCTCGGACGACGAATGCGAGTTTCGCTCGACGCAGTATCTCGGACTCGTCAGGAATTTCCGCCGCATGGGCTGGATCGTCCTGTACCTGTTCGGCGCATCACCGGCACTGTGCCGGTCGTTCGCGCAGGGCCGAGAGCTGGACATGCCGATGCTCAACGAAACGACGTATTTCGAACCCTACGGTACGTCCTTGAGAATGAGTGACCTCGGTTACAACAACAAAAATCAGTCGAGAATCGCGATCTCACTGAACGACCTTGACGGTTACATACGGGATTTGACGGCGGCGATTCACACGAAGGAGCCGGACTACGAGAAGATCGGTGTGTTCGTCGACGGCGAGTACCGTCAGCTGAATGCGAACCAGCTGCAGATCGAGAACGAGTATTACAGTTCGGTGCGGCCGAAGCGCGTCGCGCATTCCGGCGAGCGGCCGACGGCCGCGCTGCGTCGAGGCGGCATCGAGTACGTCGAGGTGCGCTCGCTCGACTGCAATCTGTATGACCCGGCGGGCATCAGCCAGAACACGATGCGCTTCATCGAGCCGTTCCTCGTCTACTGCCTCCTCGAGGACAGCCCGATGTTCGACCAGGAGCTGCTGGCCGAGTGCGTTGCGAACCAGGCGCTCGTGGCGCGTGCCGGAAGAGATCCCGAACTACAGCTCAACGATCGCGGCGAGCCCAGGCAGCTGTCCGAATGGGCCGGTCAAATCGTCGACAAGGTTGAGCAGGTTGCCTCGGTCATGGACGATGAATCGGCGTGCTACTCGGAAGCCGTCGCAGAGATGCGCAAGCGCATCGAAGACGTGTCACTGACGCCGTCGGCCCGGATTCTCGAGGACCTGCGCGAGGAAGGAATGAGTTTCTTCGAGCTTGCCCTCGACGCCGCCCGGCGACACAAGAAGTACTTCAGGCTGCTCACGCCGCTGGGCGTTGAGGTCGAGGCGACGCTTAAGCAGGAGGTTACCGATTCGCTCGCTCGTCAGTCTGACATTGAGGCGGAAGACACGGCGAGCTTCGACGAATACCTGGAATCCTGGTTCGACGCGGACTAGGACAGGCCCCGTCTATTCTATCGGCGTGCCGTGCTCGAAGGCGTACGCCCTGTGCAGTTGCTGCAGGCGTCGTGTGGTCTCACCCCTCGCACCGTGACCGATGACCCGGCCATCAGCCTCGAGGATGGGTGTCAGCTCACCCATCGTGCCCGTCGTGAACGCTTCATCTGCCGTGTAGAGCTCGGTCAATGAAAGGTTGCGTTCCTGCGACGGGATCCCGTTCAGCTCGCACAGTGTAAGAACCATCTGCCTCGTCAGGCCCGGCAGACAGCTGTCGGCGTGCGGCGTTAAAACTTTGCCGTCGCGGACGATGAACAGATTGGTGTCGTTGGTCTCCGAGATAAAACCCTGCATGTCCAGCATGACGGCGCTGTCTACGCCGGCGACGTTCGCCTCGATCGACGCCAGTATGTTGTTTAGCAGGTTATTGTGGTGAATTTTGCTGTCGAGGCACGATGGCGTATTGCGGCGCGTCGACGCTGTGACGACGCGAATCCCGTCGTCGGTGTAAACGGGCGCCTTCCATTCGGCCAGTACAATCAGCGTGCAGCCGGACTGGTTGAATCGAGGGTTCATTCCGGACGTGACCTTCTCCCCGCGAGTCAGCGTCAGCCGGACGTGCGCGCCGTCGGTCATGCCGTTCGCCTTTAACGTCTCGAAAAGGGCGGACCGGATCGTCGTCTCGTCAGGAACCTGTTCGAAGGCAAGCGCCTTCGCCGAGTCGGAAAGACGCCGCAGATGTTCATCGAGGGCAGCGATACGCCCGTCGTACACGCGAAGACCTTCCCAGACCGCGTCGCCGCCCTGCACGACGCTGTCGAAGACGGAGACACGTGCGTCGGCACGCGGCTTCAGGCCGTCCCCAACGTACACCTTAAGGTCCTTGTTCCTGGGATCAACCCTCATTGTGTTCTGTCCGGTCGGATGGCGACGCCGATCAATTTGTCATACCAGGGCTTGCACTGTCCAAGCAGGTGCTCTAACGAGTCCGGAAACTCACCCTTTTCACGAGGCGCATGGAAACCGCTGCTCAAGTGCACTGCGTGATACCAATGCGGCGCCCAGACGCCGTCCTCGGCCCGGGGCCCCGGCTCCCAGTGCAACATCGACGGGTCATAGACGAGGTCAATGTGTTCGCAGAGTGGCTTCAATACCGCGCCCGGGTCTGACAACAGGATGCCGGAGTCGACGACAGCCGGGTCCTGTCCGCGATTGCGCAACTCTTCGTAGAGCCGCCATTGCTGCTCGAGCCCGGTGTCTTCGAGCGTCGCCTCGGGTAGCTGCACGGTCAACGACGGCAGCATGTCCTTCGGGTCCCGGATCAGCAGGACGTGGTCCATCTCGTCGAGAAAACTCGTATCCAGCTCGAGCAGGTGATGCGCCATCTGCTTCAGGAACAGCCTGCGGTCTTTCATTGTCGACTGGCGTTGCAAGAGGGCACTCATAACGACATCACCGTCGGTATCCATCGAGGCGAGCACGTCGTCGCGACCCGGGTGCTCGATACCCGTCACACGCAGGTAGTGGCCGTACAACGGTTCGTCTACCACGTCGATCCCGGGGACTTGCGCGAAGCTGTACATCATCGCTGTCGACACGTTGCGCGGGCCGGACCACAGACAAATAGGACGATTTTCAGCCATAGGCGGTTTCTGGATGTGAGACGTATCGTAAGGACCCTGTGCGGTCCGTCACAGTTTCCGGTCATTCTAGTGTGAGGGGCAGGGCAATTTAACTAAACTTCATGCTTACCTTGAATCGGCTTCGGCTTGAGCAGACGACAGTGTTTAAGACATTCATATTCGGCATCGTATTGGGCGTGGTCGGGACGATCGTCGCCGTACTGTTCGTGCCCGTCGTTGACCAGGCGCGCGAGAACTCTGTTATCACTGTCGCCACCAACGGAGGCAGTGCCGAAGCCTTCTACATCAATATTCCCACCGACCGAATCGTGGTCGGCGCGCCCGGCGATGCACCGAAACTGCCGTCGGGACTGGCATGGCCGGATGAGCTGAGCGCCGCCAGCGCCGACATGTACAAGCTGCGCAATGTCCACAACGCCGTTATCGGCGTCGCCAGCCGAGTCGTGTTGACGGACGTCGAGCAGGGTGACGTCGTCGAGTGGGTCCTGCACATGCCCGCTCGCGGATCGCTGTACATCGGAATGGATGTCGACAACATCGAGGGCGGTGCCCGGTTGGGTACGTTACATCGCGGAACGCGCGAGTTTTCAAAGACGCAAGGCGCGTTTAGTGAGCGTTGGGTCGCCGCTGACAGTGACGACGAGGTGAATCGAGGAAGAATCGAGCTTGTCTCCAGATTCGTAAGCATCCAACAACCGGCGAGCGTGACTGAATGATGAAGCATGTACTCGCTTTGGTCGTTGGAGTGCTTGTCGGCGCGTTGGCCGTATCGGCGCTGCTGGTCTATAACCCACTCGCCGGTACCCGCGATCTGACACCACTCTCTGTCAGCGACCAGACCCTGATGCAGCTCAACTATTCGGGCGTTGCTGAAGCGTCTATCGCCTATACGAATGACGGTGAGTCCACGACAAGACCGCATCCGGCAAAGGTACTGCAGCTCTGGGAAGGTCCCGTGCGACGGACGGACGCGATGATGACGGTGTTGTCGGATGCGCGCGGACGCAACGTCGGTTTCGGTATCAAATACATGTCTGATTCCGAAAAGACCAACATCATCAATGGCGACGCGATCGTGGACAGCGTCTGGCACATCGTCCTGCCCGGTCGCGGCACACTGTTCGTCGAGCAAACCGAGAATTACTGGGGTTTCCTGCGCGATGTCGTCTTGCCGGCGCACCTGAGCGCCGCGGACAGCTGGAAGGGCAACTGGAGCGGCAACATGACCGCGGGACCGGGTGCACTGGGTACCGCCAGGGTCATCGGTGGCTCGGGCGAGTTCGCAGAGCGTACGGCCGAGGCAGTCGAATCCCGGACGGCCAAAGCCTATTCGACCCGGCAGGGCGCGATCGCCCTCGATGGCCAGATCATGATCGAGATGGGAGAACAGGCGCTGGCTGCCGACAACGACGCGCCATAGCCCGCGTCAGTCCTGCCGCATATCCCGCATCGTCAGTGACGTGTCCGCCAGTACTGCGGGATCGATCTGACAGGCGTCCTTGATCAATGGCTTTGACAACATGAAGTCTTTCGGAGCGTTGATGCTGTCAATTGCGATCAGTTTTCCGTCACGCAGATAGGCACAGGAAAAGCTGTTGTCGTCCGGGTTGCCTCGCAGCACGTAGTCATCGAATCCCTCGGAAAGTCCCGCTATCTGCAGCTTCAGGCTGTATTGGTCCGACCAGAACCACGGCACTTCGTTGTATTCGTCGTCAACGCCTGTGATGTTGGCCGCCGCTGTCTTTGCCTGCTCGAGCGCGTTCTGGACGGACTCGAGTCGAAGGCTGCGCTGGTAGATCGCATTGGGATGTCGCGTACAGTCGCCGATGGCGAAGACGTCCGGGTCCGACGTCCGGCAATGGCTGTCGACGACGATGCCATCGTCAACGTCGATGCCGGCCGCCTCGGCGAGCTCCGTGTTCGGCGAGATCCCTATGCCGACGATGGCGATGTCGCCTTCGACACGATCTCCGCTCGTCGTCAACGCCGCCTCGAACCTTTGCTCACCCTCGAAGGACTGAAGTCCCGTCGACAGTCTGAGGTCCACTCCGTGCTCGCGATGGATGCGCTCGAAGAATGCAGACACCGGTGGTGAGACGACCCTGCTCATGACACGATCCGCGGTCTCTAAGACGACGACGTCGGAGCCCGCCTCGCGCAGGATGGCGGCCACTTCGAGACCGATGTAGCCTGCGCCGATGATGATGACGCGGGCGCCGCCCTGGCTGTCCGCCCTGATCCGATCGACGTCCTCGATGTTGCGCAGGTAGTGAATGCCCGGCAGCGCCGAGCCCGGGCAGGAGAGACGATTGACCTTGGCGCCGGTCGCGAATACGAGTGTCGTGTACTCGACTGTTTCGCCGGTGTCTGTCTCAACCGTCTTCGCGAATCGATCGATGGCCGTCACGCGCGTGCCGAGGCGAACGTCGATGTCTTGATCGTCGTAGAAGCCGGGCGGCTTCACCAGCAGCCGTTCCGCCGGCAGTTCGCCCGCGAGGAATTTCTTTGATAGCGGCGGTCGTTGGTAGGGCAGGTATTGCTCGTCGCCCAGTAGCACGATGCTGCCGTCATAGCCCTTCTGACGAAGGCTCGTGACGAGCTGTCCGGCCGCGTGACCCGCGCCGATGATTACCGTTCGCTTGCTCATGGTGTTCAGACTGGCTGCAGTGGCCACAGAATGGGAAGTAGCAGCATGACAGCGATAAACACGACGATTGTCAACGGCACACCGACCTTCAGGTAGTCAACGAAGCGATAGCCGCCGGGGCCCATAACGAGGATGTTCGCCGGATGCGAAATCGGGCTCGTGAAGCTCGCCGAGGCGGCCATCGCGACCGCCATCATCGCGGTCTCCGGCTGGAAGCCCATATCGCTCATCGCGGACATAACGATTGGCGACATCAGGACCACGAGCGCCGCCGTAGGAATGATCATCGTGGCTGCTGCGGTCAGGATGTAGAGGCCGACGATCACCGGCCACGGACCTGCGTCGCCTAAGAAGTTCATGACCTGGTCGGCGAGGTAGGTTGCTGCGCCGGTGTCCTGCATGGCGATGCCCAGCGGCAGCATGCCGGCGATCAGGAATATCGCTCTCCAGTCGATCGCACGGTACGCCTGTTCCATGTTCAGGCAGCCCGTCAGGACCATGATGGTGCCGCCGACGACGGCGGCGACCGAGATGTGTGCCCAGCCCATCATGACGCTGAAGACGACACCAAACATGATCAGCGCGGCGAGCGGTGCGCGGCGCGTATCCGGCGGCGTGCTGCCCAGGTCGGTCAGGACGAGGAAATCGGGGTCATTCGATAACAGCTCGAGGCGATCGCGCGGGCCGAGCATCAGCAGCGCATCACCGACCTGCAGGCGCTCATCGCCGAGCTCGGTGCCGAGGGTCTCGCCCTCGCGCCAGATGCCGGCGAGTTCGATGCCATAACGCTCGCGGAAGTTCAGTTCGCCGATTGCCCTGCCGGCCAGGCTGGAGCGCGGGTCGAGGGTCGCATCCATCAGCGACAGGCGCTCGGACTCGAACGCGCCAAGATTCGACGGAACCGACGTATCGATCTCGAGGTCCTGCAGGCCACGCAGTACGTCGAGGTCGGCGGGCTGGCCCTCGATCAACAGCAGGTCGGCTCCGGACAGCACCTGGTCGCCGCGTGGCATGACGATCAGGTTGCCTTCGCGAAAGATGGCCTGCACACGAAAATCGAAGGCCTCGCCGATCCGGCTGTCCGCCAGCGTGGCGCCAGCGATCTCGCTTTCCTTCGGTACGCGAACGACGAACAGGCGCTCGTCAGATTGATAGCGCTCGGCGATCTCGGCGTCCGAGTACAGACGAACGTCCGAGAAGTCGCTTTCTCTCTCCAGCTGTTCGATGGCCTCGCGTTCACCCTGGATCAGCAGGCGTTCCTCCGATCGCAGCGGGACATATGACAGGTTGGTCAGGCGATAGCCGCCTTTGCGTCGAAGGCCGACCACGGCCACATCGAAGCGTCGGCCGAAGCGAGCGTCCCGAACGAGCTGGCCGACGAGCGGTGAGCCCTCGGCAATGGTCACTTCGGCGTAGACCATCTTCGCGGCGACCATGGATTTCAGGACCGGCGATTCACGTTCGATAACGAGGTCGCTCCAGCGCCTGAGTTCGCGGAACTGATCGACGCGGCCCTGCACGAGGATGCCGTCGCCGCCTCGAAGTACGGTCTGTCGTCCGGGCAACGTATCGCTTCGTCCCTCTCGCATCACGGCGAGGATGATCAGGCCGGTCGAACTGCCGATGCGCGACTCGGCCAGCGTCTTGCCGACGAGTAGCGAGTCGCGAGGCACTCGGAGCAGGAACGTTCTTTCGTGCAGCTTGTATTGCGCGCGCAGGCTGCGTTGCGAGACGTTGCGGTCTTTCTCGACCGGCTTCGCCGGCAGCAGCAAACGGCCGAACAGCACGACGAACATGACGCCGGTCACCATGACGATGCCGCCTAAGGGCGTGAAATCAAACAGTTCGAAGCCCGGGTAGCCGCTCTGCACGAGCGACTCACTGATCAGCAGGTTGGGCGGCGTGCCGATCAGTGTCATCAGGCCACCGAGCAGCGTCGAATAGGCGAGCGGCATCAGGAGTCTCGACGCCGGAATCCGGGTGCGGCGCGCGACGTCCACAACGACGGGCAGCATCAGCGCGGCCACGCCGATGTTGTTCATGAACGCCGAGAGCACGGCGCCGGTCATCATGATGACGAAGATCAGCGGCATTTCCTTGCCGCCGGCGAGGCGCATCACCTGCGAGCCGATAATGTCGGCGATGCCGGTGCGGGTCAGGCCCTCGCTCAAGATAAACATCGCCCAGACGGTGATGACGGCGGCGTTGCTGAAGCCGGAGAACGCCTGGTTGCCGTCCACGAGGCCCGTGACAGCCAGTGCGCCGAGCACGAGCAGGGCAACGACGTCCATGCGGATGACCTCGCTGATAAACAGGATCAGCGACACGGTCAGGATGCCCAAGACCAGTGCAATCTCAAAGGTCATTGGATGGCAGCTTCTTTGGTCGTCTCAGGCTCAGGTTTCACGCCGTAGTTATACACCAGTGCAGGGCGAATCGTCAGCATAAAGGTTTGAGTTGCCTAAGAATTATCCGCAAACTCAAGCGTTCCCGGGCGCGACACGCGTCTGCCGATGCACGAAGCCATGGCCTATGAACCAGTAAGCCCCGTCCGGACGAGAATGGTCGAGATCCGCGGGATCGACCTGAACGTCAACGAATGGGGCGACAAGGATGCCGAGACCCTGCTGTACCTGCACGGCTGGGGCGACACCGGCTCGAGTTTCCAGTTCGTCGCGGATGAACTGGGCGATCGATGGCGGGTGATCGCGCCGGACTGGCGAGGCTTCGGGCGCTCGGCGTGGAACGCGGCCTCGTACTGGTTTCCGGACTACCTGGCCGACCTGGATCACCTGGTCGACGCGCTGGGCATCGCCGAGCCCATAAAGCTGATCGGCCACAGCATGGGCGCCAACGTGGGCGGTCTCTACGCCGGGGCCCTGCCTGCGCGCGTCTCGCACTTCATTAATGTTGAAGGTTTCGGCTTGCCGGAGACGAACCCGGCCGATTCTCCCGGCCGGTATCGAGACTGGCTGCTCAAGTCGCGCGAGACGCCGGCCTTTCGGACGTACGCTGACTTCGAGGCGCTGGCAGAGCACCTAAAGGGTCGGAGTCCGCTGCTCTGCGAGGAGCGGGCCGAATTCGTGGCCAGATTGTGGGCCAGGACAACGGGTGAAGGCATCGAGCTGCGAATGGACCCGAATCACAAGCTGCCGAATCCCATCCTGTATCGGCGGGCCGAGGCCGAGGCGTGCTGGCGCGCGGTCGAAGCGCAGGTGTTGCTGGTCATCGGCAACAAGAGCCGCTTCGCAAGACGCCTGAAAGCGGACCAGGAGTCGGGTGGCGCAAAGCGGTTCTTTCCCGATGCCGATACGGTGGTCGTCGATGGTGCAGGGCATATGATCCACTTCGAGGCCCCGGCGGAGCTGGCGTCGGCCATCGATCGCTTCATGCGCTTGTAAATTTATCCAGTACTGTATACAAATACAGTTTTAGCGTGAGGGCCGTCGTGAGCGTCGCGGAGCCGTACCTGGACAAGCTGAACGAGGCGCAGCGCAAGGCCGCCGTGTTCGGCGCCGAAACACGCGATCCGCTGCTCGTCATTGCCGGGGCCGGGACCGGCAAGACGATGACGCTCGCGCATCGCGTTGCCTACCTGATCAACCAGGGCGCGGATCCCGAGCGCATCCTGTTACTGACCTTTACCCGGCGTGCCGCCGAGGAGATGACGCGTCGCGTCGAAGCCATCGTTCGCGAGTCGAGGCCGGGCGAGCGCTGCGAGCTCCCGTGGGCCGGCACGTTTCACTCCGTCGCTAACCGGCTCTTGCGACGCTTCGCGTCCAACCTCGGTCTCGATCCGGGCTTTTCGGTGCTCGACCAGGGTGACGCCGGAGACCTGATGGACGTCGTTCGCCACGAACTGGAATTGTCGTCGACGAGCCGGCGCTTTCCAGGCAAGGCCGCGTGTCTCGCGATCTATTCGCGCTGCATGAATACGATGCGGCCACTGGAAGTCGTTGTCCGGGACAGCTTTCCGTGGTGTACCGACTGGCAGCAGGAACTCGCGACGTTGTTTCGCGCCTACGTCGAGCGCAAGCAGGCCAGCCAGTCGCTGGACTACGACGACCTGCTGACCTACTGGAGTCACCTGGTGGCCGATGACGGCTTCGCGGCTGAGATCGGTAACTGGTTCGATTTCGTCCTCGTCGATGAGTACCAGGATACGAACGTCGTGCAGGCCAACATCATCCGCGCGATGAAGCCCGGCGGACAGGGCGTCACGGTCGTGGGCGACGACGCCCAGTCGATCTACTCATTCCGCGCAGCGACGGTTGACAACATTCTCGAGTTCCCCGACCAGTGTTCGCCACGCGCCGAAGTCGTCACGCTCGAGCAGAACTACCGCTCCTGCCAGCCGATTTTAGACAGTGCCAATCTGCTGATCGCCGACGGCGAGCGACAGTTCGGCAAGACGCTCTTCTCCAAAAAGCCCGGCAGCGCCCGGCCGAGATACGTCACGGTCGAGGACGCCGATGCCGAGGCGGAGTGCGTCGTCGACGGCGTCTTGCAGAACCGTGAAGCCGGCCTGTTGCTGATGGACCAGGCCGTCCTGTTTCGCAACTCTCATCACAGCGACCGCCTCGAGGTGGAACTCGTCAGGCGCAACATCCCCTACGTCAAATACGGTGGGCTGAAGTTTTTAGAAGCGGCGCATGTGAAGGACGTGATTTCCATCCTGAAGTGGGCGGACAATCCGAAAAACGAGGTCGCTGCCTTTCGCGTGCTGAAGCTGATGCAGGGCATGGGGCCGCGCTACGCAGCACGCTGTTATGCGCATCTCCAGTCCAGTGGCTTCGATCTGAAGGCGCTGCAGGAATTCACGCCGCCACCGGCTTGTCGCGATGAGTGGCTGCCGCTCTGTTCGCTGATGGAGCAGCTGGCGGACAGCAATACGGATGCTGCCTGGCAAGCGCAGTTCTCGCCATTAGTTAACTGGTACCGGCCGCAGCTCGAGCGCCTGTACGAGTCGGCCGAGACGAGGCTGGCAGACGTAGAGCAACTCGAGCAGATATCGTCGCGTTATGCGACGCGGGAGCGCTTCCTGACGGAGCTGACGCTGGACCCACCGTCGTCGTCCGGTGACCAATCCGGCGCGCCTCTGATCGACGAGGACTACCTGATCCTGTCGACCGTGCATTCGGCCAAGGGCCAGGAATGGGAGGCGGTATTCGTGCTGAACGTGACGGACGGCAACTTCCCATCCGAGTTTGCGACGGGCGACCCGGCGGCGATCGACGAGGAGCGGCGTCTGCTCTACGTGGCGATGACGCGTGCAAAACAGTCGCTTTCCCTGTTGTCACCCCTGAAGTTCTTTGTCACGCAGCAGCATCGTCACGGCGATCGTCACGTGTACGGTGCGCGAAGCCGCTTCATGACGGACCGACTGATGGAGAGCTTCGATGAGTGCTACTTCGGGAACGCGGAGCAACCCCGATCGCTTAAGCCCACGACGGATCGTCGGATTGACGTGCAGACAGCTATGAAACAGATGTGGTGAAAAAAAAAGGGCGGTGGAATCCACCGCCCAATCCACGAAACAAACAGCATAAGGGAAGCAAAGTTTGTTACGTCAACACGCTGTGAGTACCGAGTTCGGCGCGCCTTTTGCACTTCAGAAACAGCACGGTTTTTCGGTATTCGTTGACTATTGGATGCGTCAACGGGCAGATTGGTTGCAAACGAAAAGTAATAACTTTCGCAACTATTTTGGCACGATCGATCGGCCGGTCATTGGGGGAGAATCAAGATGACTATGAGTGATGAAGAACGTCGACTGCGCGTGGATCTCGCGGCATGCTATCGACTGATTGCGATGTTTGGTTGGGATGACCTCGTCTTCACGCATGACTCCGCGCGTATTCCGGGCAGCGATGAGCACTTCCT